>DASTIQ010000328.1 GCA_035717485.1 Thermoanaerobaculia bacterium
CGCGAGCGGATCCGGGTCGGCGTCCCCGGCCGCGGCCGCCCGGCGGCGCCGCGGGACCGCGGCGGCGATCGCCGGGGCCGCCCTTGCCGTCGCCCTGATCGCCGCCGCGTACGTCGCCGGGCGGGGCTCGACGAAGTCGCCTCTCCTCAGTTTCGACCAGATCACGTTCCGGCGCGGCGTCGTCTGGAACGCGCGTTACCTGTCCGACGGGCACACGATCCTCTACGGCGCCGCGTTCGAGGGGAATCCGATCGAGATTTTCGAGAAGCGCGAGGGCAGCTTCGAATCCCGTCCGCTCGGTCTGTCCGGAGACGACCTGCTCTCGATCTCGCGAAGCGGACCCATCGCGATCTCCGTGCGGGACCGCCTCGCCAACCCCTTCCAGCGGGCGGGGACGCTCGCCGAAATCGCCCCCGGCGGGACGAGCGCGCCGCGCGAGCTCCTCGACAACGTGTACGGAGCCGACTGGGCGCCCGACGGCACGACACTCGCGGTCGTCCGGGACGCCGGCGGCGGCCTCCAGCTCGAATACCCGGTCGGCAACGTCCTCTATCGCACCGCCGGATGGATCGCCAATGCCCGGGTCTCGCCCGACGGAAACCACGTCGCGTTCTGGGACCATCCGATCCCCAACGACGACGGAGGCTCGGTCGACATCGTCGATCGCCGGGGAAAGCGGACCGTCCTCGCAACCGGCTACCAGAGCGCGGAGGGGCTCGCCTGGTCGGCAGATGGCCGCGAGGTGTGGTTCACGGCGACGCCGGAAGGAACGAACCTCGAGCTCGCCGCCGTGACGCTCGACGGAAAGCGGCGGCTGATCGACCGGATACCGGGTTTCCTCTACCTCCACGACATCTCTCGCGACGGCCGGGTCCTGGCGACCCGCGAATCGTGGCGGATCGGCCTCTTCGGGAAGCTCGCGGGCGACCCCAAGGAGCGGGATCTCTCCTGGCTCGACTGGTCGCTCGCCTGCGACATCTCGCCCGACGGAAAGACGATCCTCTTCGGGGAGACCGGCCAGGGAGGCGGCGCCGGATATTCGGCATACGTTCGAAACGCCGGGGAGAACGCGGCCGTCCGGCTGGGCGAAGGCATTCCGCAGAGCCTCTCCCCCGACGGCCATTCGGTGCTCACGATCGTTCACCCGTCGGGCGACACCCGGCTCGCGATCTACCCGACCGGGGTCGGCGAGGCCCGCCTGCTGCCCCGCGAGGGACTGACGACGCAGCGCGTCGACTGGATGCCCGACGGGAAGCACATCCTCGTCTCCTCGAACGAAGAGGGAAAAGGCGTCCGCCTCTGGATCCTCGACGCCGCGACCGGGAAACCGCGGGCCGTCTCCCCGGAAGGCTGGCGGCACTATTCGCGATGCATCACGCCGGACGGAACGAAAGTCGTCGCCGAGGGCCCCGATCGCCGGTTGTACCTGTACCCGCTCGCGGATGGCGATCCGACGCCGATTCCCGGGCTCACGCGCGACGATCAGCCCTCTGGGTGGACGGCCGACGGGCATTCGTTCTTCGTCTTCCGCCGCAACGAGCTCCCCGCGAGGATCTACCGCTACGATCCCCGGACAGGGAACAAGACGCTCTGGACGGAACTGAATCCGAGCGACCCGACGGGAATCATTCAGGTCAACCGCTTCATGGCGACGCCCGACGGAAGCGCTTACGTGTACAACTACCAGCGCTATCTTTCGGAGCTCTACGACATCGAGGGATTGAAATGACCGTCAGGATTCCTTCATGACGCTCGCGACCGGCACGAGGCTGGGACCCTACGAGATCCTTTCCCCGATCGGCGCCGGTGGCATGGGCGAGGTGTACCGCGCGCGCGACGCGCGGCTCGGGCGCGAGGTCGCCGTGAAAGTCCTCCCCGCCGAGTTCTCCTCCGACGCGCAGCGCCGGTCCCGGTTCGAACAGGAGGCCCGAGCGGCGTCCGCGCTCAATCACCCGAACATCGTGACCGTCTACGACGTCGGAACTGCGGAAGACCACCACCTCTTCGTCGCGATGGAGCTCGTCGAAGGCCGCACGCTCCGGGAGATCCTCGAGGCCGGACGCCTTCCCGCCAGCCGGACGCTCGACATCGGCGCGCAGATCGCGGACGGACTGGCGCGGGCGCACGGCGCCGGCATCGTCCACCGGGACCTGAAGCCGGAGAACGTCATGGTGTCGCGGGAGGGGTTCGTCAAGATCCTCGACTTCGGTCTGGCGAAGCTCTCCGCGCCGATCGACGGCGGAGCATCCGATCTGCCGACGGCCGCGCCCCGCGGGACGGACCCGGGAACGATCATGGGGACCGTCGGCTACATGTCGCCCGAGCAGGCGGCGGGCCGCGCCGTCGACTTCCGCTCCGACCAGTTCTCGCTCGGGACGATCCTCTACGAAAGGGCCACCGGCAAGCGCCCGTTCCAGCGCGAGTCGGCGCCGCAGACGCTGTCCGCGATCATCCAGGACGACCCGGAGCCGCTCGGAACGCTCAATCCCCGGACGCCCGCGCCCCTGCGATGGGCGATCGAGCGGTGCCTGGCCAAGGAGCCGGACGAGCGCTTCGCCTCGACGAAGGACCTCGCCCGGGATCTCAAGAGCCTGCGCGACCATCTCTCGGAAGCCTCGCAGGTTTCCGGCGAGACCGCCGCGGGAGCGGTGCGGCCCGGCCGCGTGCCGGGCGCCTTCGTCGCCGCCGCGGCCGCCGCGGTCGTCCTCGCCGCCGCGGCCGCCGCGATCGTCGGCCGGAAGACCGCGCCGATCCGCGTGCCGGTCTTCCACCGGCTCACGTTCGAGCGGGGGTCGATCGGCGGCGCCCGATTCGCGCCCGACGGGCAGACGGTCCTCTACAGCGCGACGTGGAACGGCATCCCGTCGAAGATCTTCTCCACCCGCGCGACGAGCCCGGGGTCGAGCGCGCTTTCGCTGCCCGATGCGCTCCTCTTCTCCGTCTCGTCGCAGAACGAGCTCGCGATCGCGATCGACGCGAAGCTCCAGAACTCGTTCCAGCCGGCCGGAACCCTCGCGCGCGTTCCGATGGCGGGGGGAACGCCGCGCCAGATCCTCGAAAACGTCGCGGAGGCCGAATGGTCGCCCGACGGCGCTCAGCTCGCCGTCGTCCACAACGTCTCCGGAAAGTCCCGCCTGGAATATCCGATCGGGAAGGTCCTCTACGAGACGGGCGGCTGGATCGGCCACATCCGGATCTCCCCCGACGGGCGGACGATCGCGTTCCTCGACCATCCCGCCTCGTCGGACGGCGGAACGGTGTCCACCATCGACGCCGGGGGCGGGAAGAAGCGGGATCTCTCGACCGACTGGCTCTCGCTGGAAGGGATCGCGTGGGCTCCGGGCGGCGGGGAGATTTTCTTCACCGGGACCCGCACGGGACTCGCCTGGAAGATCTACGGCGTCCGGCCCGGAGGGCCCGAGCGCTTCGTCCTGTCGGCGCCGAGCGGCATGCTGATCCGCGACGTCGCCCGGGACGGCCGGATGCTCGTCAGCCAGGACGAATGGCGCGCGGGGATCTCGGCGCAGGTTCCCGGCGGCGACGGGGAACGCGACCTGTCGAACCTCGACTACTCGCAGGTCCGCGACATCAGCGCGGACGGCTCCGTCATCACTCTCGACGAGTCGGGAGAGGGGGGCGGCGAGAAGGGCGCGGTCTATCTGCGGAAGACCGACGGCTCGCCCGCGGTCCGCCTCGGCGAAGGAAATGGAGCTTCGCTCTCGGCCGACGGAGCGTGGGCGGCCTCCACCAACTACGACGGGACGGCGATCGTGTTCTACCCCACCGGTCCCGGACAGGCCCGATCGCTCCCGTGCAAGGGGATGAACTGCTACTTCCCGACGTTCTTCCCCGACGGCCGGCGGATCGCCTTCCTCGGCGTCGAGACCGGACGGGGCCCGAAGATCTTCGTCACGCCGGTCGACGCGATGGCACCGAAAGCGATCTCGCCCGAGGGCGTCGCGTTCACGACGGTCTATGCCGTTTCGCCGGACGGCCGCCGCATCGCGGCGCTGGGCGTCGACGCGAAACCGGCGATCTTCTCCGCCGACGGCGCGCCGCCGCGCCCGATTCCGGACACCGACGTCCTCGACATCCCGATGCGATGGA
This sequence comes from Thermoanaerobaculia bacterium, assembly GCA_035717485.1. Taxonomy (NCBI): domain Bacteria; kingdom Pseudomonadati; phylum Acidobacteriota; class Thermoanaerobaculia; species Thermoanaerobaculia bacterium. The sequence goes on from DASTIQ010000328.1 coordinate 4,108, forward strand.
CTCCGGACGGGTCGTCGGTCTACATCTCGCGGGCGAACGGCTCGAAAACCGTGCTCTCGAAGATCGACGTCGCTTCCGGAAGGCGAACCATCGTCCGGGAGGTCAAGGCGGCGGATCCGGCGGGAGTCCAGGGGATCCTTCGGGTCTATCCCACCCCCGACGCCCGGAGCTTCGCCTACAGCTACGTCCGCGTCCTCTCGACGCTCTTCGAGGTCGAAGGGGTCCGGTAAACCGGCGCGGGCGGACGCACGGCTCGCGCGCGCCGGCGGCCTCTCAGAACTTCAGCGTTGCCGAAATCCCCACGTTGTCGATGTTCCAGTCGGAGTGGCCGACGTAAGTTCCCGCCGTGGGATCGGAGATGTCGATCTTCGCCTCGTCCGTGAAGAGGTGGACGTAGAAGAAATCGATGTCCATCTTCGCCGACGCCTGGTAGGTGAAGCCCGCCGAGACCCATTCGTGATTTGCCTCCGGCACCCGCGGCTCGCGGGTCCTGTCCGCGACGGGGCTCTGCTCGTAGGCGGCGCCCGCGCGCAGCGTCCACCGGTCGTTGGGCCGGTAGCGCGCGCCGAGGCTCCAGCGCCACACGTCGCGCCAGTCGAACGGCTGGTTGATGCGGGGCTGGTTCGGATTCGCGAAGTCGATCGTGATGCGCCGCAGCGCGCTCCACTGCGTCCACGTCACGTCCGCGAGCAGCGCGACGTTCCGCGAGATCCCCTGATCCGCCGAGAGCGACACGGAGGCGGGCATCGGGAGCGGGGCGTCGGCGTTCGTGTTCTGGAAGACCGCGCCGTTGCCGGTCAGGGCCGCGGCGTCCTCCGGCACCCGGAAGTGCGCCGAGCCCGAGATGTCGTGGACGGTCTTCGAATGGAACGCGAGGCCGATCTTCGTCGAGCCACAAGGCTTCCAGAGCGTTCCGAGGTCGAAACCGACGGCCCACGCGTCTCCGCCGATCCTCACTTTCCCGTCGTCCTGCTGCGGAGCAAGACCGAGCCCCCCGGCCGCGCCGAAGGACCCGAAGTCGATCATCTCGGAAAAGACGCCGCGCGAATACTGGACGTCGACCCCTCCGCCGACGGACAAACGGTCGTCGAGGCGCCAGCCGATCGACGGATTGAGGTTGTAGACGAGCAGGGTCGTCTCGGTGGCCTGGTAGCGGCCGCGCCAGCTCTCGTCGTAGTTCGTTCCGAGCCCGAACGGCGTGTTGAAACCGATCCCCGCCCAGACCGCGTCTCCCATCCGCCGGACCGCGTAGAAGCTCGGCACGACGACGACTTTGCCGGCGTCGGTCGTCCGGGGACCCGTGAGCGGCTGGCCCAGGATGGTCCTCGAACCGTCGTCGCGCGTGTCGATCGTGAGGTCGATCACCGGAACGTTCACGGTCGCGGTCCATTTGGACGAGAGCTCCGTCATGCCCGCCGGGTTGAACCACACGGTCGAGGCGTCTTCGGCCGAAGCGGCGTTTCCGGCATAGCTCGTTTCGAGCTGCTTCGCCCCCATGACCTCCAGCTTCCATCCTCCACCCGAAGCCAGGCCCGCCCACGCGAGCGCCGACAACGCCAGGATCGCCCGGAGCGGGACGTTCGGGGTCCGACGGTCCATCGTTTCCTCCTCTTGGCTCATACGAGTTTCCGCAGCGTCGCCTTCCGTCGCCACGGGCTCTTCTCTTCTCCGACGATCCTGCGCGGCACGCCGGCGAGCGCCCGCGCCGCCTGCATACCGGCCATCACCGCGGACTCGACCGCGCCGCCCAACCCCGTGAAGATCCAGTCTCCCGCGAGCGCCAGGTTGTCGTAACCCGACGTGTCCGCCTCGAGCCGGAACCGGTTCGTGCCGGGGAGGTCGAGGACGTACCGTTCGCTCGGCGTGTAGTTGGCGCGCGCGTACTGGTGCGCGAACCGCGCCGGTCCGGCGGCGCCGGTGGGATCGACGAGGAGATCGAAGCGCAGGCGGCTCGGATCCTCCGGATCGACCGCCCCGGGATAGAGGTGGCCGACGAAGCTCGCGCACCAGTCGGCGGCGTTCCGCCACGCGTCGTCGGTCTGCCCCCTTCCGAACGCCGGGTCCTTGCCGGGCGGCGGCGTCTCCGGCGTCTTCATCGGCCCGCAGAAGTAGACGATCGTTCCGGGCCGCTCGCGCGGCGGCCAGAGCTCGCGGGGGATGACGCCCGACATGTCGGACCAGCTCTCGAGCGGCTGCCCGAAGCCGGTGCCGGTCGCGTTGCCGCCCTGCCAGCCGAGCTCCGGGGCTTCCGGCTTCCACCAGAGCTGGAGGGCCTGCGTCTGGATGGTCTCCAGACGCTCGACCATGTCGTGCCACTCCGGGCGCTGCGCCATCAGCGGCCGGCAGATCGACGGGAAAGCGCCGATCGAGATTCCGAGCACCGCGGCGTCGAAGTCGCGTCCGGCCGCGAGCTCTTCCCGCCCGACGTCGTCCCAGTTCGTCCACGGGTCCTCGAGGTTCGCGCCGCGGTCCCGGAGCGCCCTCGCCTGCGCGGGATCGATCTGGTCGTAGAGCGGCTCCGAGGGCCAGCTCGGAAGATCGGCCGGCCGGACGAGCGGATCGTATTCGGGAACGCACAGGTCGACCTGGCGCGCCATCACGATCCGGGCGATCGATCGCCCGTCTTCCGAAGGAACGAGGCCGGCGACGCGCCGGAAGAACTCGAAGCGCACGCCGTTCCTCCGGCAGATCTCGTAGAGCGGGGCGAAGACCGCGTCCCCCATGCCCGACTGCATCTTCCAGAAGAGGCCTCCCTTGTACGCGCCGATCAGGCGCAGCAGATGCGGGAGGCCCATGCCGGCGCTCATCCGCGGACATGCGGTGTCGCCGCCGCGGTAGGCGAAGAAGTAGTCGTAGTAACCGCGGAGCGGCGCGGACTGGAGAGCGAGCGCCGAGGCGCCGTGCCGGGCGAGCCACTCGGCGAAATCCCATCGGTCGATCGCCATGAATCCGCCGAAGACCACCCCGTCGGCGACGATGCCGCGGACGATCGCGACGAGACAGTCGGCGAGGATGTAGATCCGTCGCGCCGCGTTGCTCGAGACGATCTCCTCCATCCACTCCCGCTCGATCCAGTCGTGGAACGAAGCCACGAGGGCCGCGACCGCCTGGTGCTCGACGGCGCGGTGGCGGTTCCGGTCGCGCGCCGCCAGATCGTGCGACAGGGCGTGCGCCGCGTCGAGGAGCGACGAGGGGCTCCCGTCCAGGAGGTCCGTGAAATCGCGGCCGATCGCGTGAAGATCCGACCGGCATCGCGCGGCGAGCGAGGGCGCCGCCGTCGGATCCCCGGCGGCCGCCCTCACGCCTTCGTGCGGGAATCCCTCGATGAAGTCGCGCAGCCATCCGACGATCATCTCGATGTATTCCCAGACGGTCGGGAACTCGCCGCCTTCTCCCGGAACGCCGGTCGTCGCCGGAGCCTCGACGGGCCAGTCGATCCACTTCCCGTCGATCCATTCGGTCCAGACGACGTAGTTGTGCGGACGAAAAGCGTCCGTCCACGTGCGGAGCGGGCATTCCGGCGGCCGGTCGAGCGCGCCGTAGGCGTCCTCCATCAGGCGGAAGGCGTTGTAGTAGAAGCCACCCCACACGTGGAGGCCGTGCTCCTCGATGCGGTCGAAATACGCGGCGTTCCTTCCGCTCGCGCCCTTTCCGCCGAGCCGCCACCCCATCTGGTACACCGTGACTTCGAGCTTCTCCCGGAGCTCCGGCGTGCTCGAGAGGTAGTAGGCCGCCGTCATCGCGCCGCAGCCGCCGCCGAGGATCGCGACCTTCTTCCGCCCGGTCACGGGAGCCCGCCGATGACGGGGATCCGGACGCCCGAGAGAGCGGATGCCGCGTCCATGCCCGCCATGACCGCCGCTTCGACGCAGCCGGCATTGATCGACGTCTTCACCCAGTCGCCCGCGAGAAACAGGTTGGCGTAACCGGAATCGCCCGCGCGCAGGCGATAGCGAGACGTCCCGGGGAGCGAGAGCACGTAGCGTTCGGTCGGGTCGATGTTGACGCGCCGGTACTGGGAAAGGAGACGCGCCGGTCCGTTCCCGCTCGCAGGATCGAAGAGGAGGCTCCAGTCGAAGCTCCCCGCGGTCGGGGCGGTCCTCGTCCAGATGTGTCCGGCGTTCTGTTCGAGCCAGGCCGTCGCCGCCTGCGTGAACCGATCGAGCTCCCGCGCGGGAAACGTCGGATCGGAAAAGGGCGGGATCACGTCCGCGTCCGGGAACTCCCCGCAGAGGTAGGCGATGAAGCCGGGCGCCGGGCCCGCGGGCCAGTCCTCGCGCGGGAGCAGGAAGCTCATGTCCGCCCACGTGTTCAGGTCCTGCGCGTACGACGAGCAGATGCGGGCCGTCGGCGGCGCGCCGATGCCCTCGGCATTGCCGGAGAACCAGAGCTGGAGAGCGCCGGTCTGGACGGTCTGGACCTCCGTCAGCATCTTCGCGAGCGGGCCGCCGGCGGCGAGGATCTCGGGCGCCACGTCCCGCACGGCGGCGAGCGAAAGACCGAGGATCACCGCATCGAAGTCCTTTCCCGCTTCCAGAGAGCCCGGCTTTCCGGTCCACGGGGTCCAGGCCGACTCGAGATTGATCTTCTCGTCCCGGAGCGCATTCCCCTCGGCGAGCTGGTCGTAGAACGGCTCGGACGGCCACGCGGGGACGCCCTTGACGCGGGTGAGCGGGTCGTACTCGCCCTGGCGGGGATGCGCCTGCTCCAGCAGATCGATCCGGCCGATCGACTTCCCGTCGAGCGACAGGGCGAGATTCGTGATCTTGCGGAAGAATTCGAACCGGACGCCGCGAGCCTTCAGCACGCGGTAGAGCGGCGCGAAGACGATGTCGCCCATGCCGGCCTGCATCTCCCAGAAGAGGGCCCCCTTGTACGTGAAGAAGAGCCGGAGCACGCCGTGCATGGCCGTTCCCGCCTCGAGCCGGGGCTCGCTCGCGCGCCCGTGGAAGAACCCGAAGACGTAGTCGTAGATGCCGCGCACGAGCGCCGAATCGATCGTCTCCGTCGCGGCCCCGTGCCTGGCGAGCCAGTCGCGCCAGTCGACCCCGTCGATCACGTGGAAACCGAAGAAGATGACGCCGTCCATGATCATCCCCCGGATCGTCGCGTGCGCGAGATCGAGGAGGAGCGCGATCCGCCGCAGCCCGTCGTCGTCGGGCGCCGCGGCGCGCCGCTCCGCGAGCCGCTGTTCGGCCTCGCTCACGAGGTAGAGCAGGTCGTGGTGGTCCCTCGCGAGATGCTGCGCCGGATCGGGGTCGAGCGTGCCGGCGAACTTTCTCGCGGTCACGAGGATGTCGTGGGCGGAATGGGAAGCGAGCGGCGGCGGCGTTCCGGGCTCGTGATCTTCCTCGAGGATCTCGCGGAGGGACGCCCGCTCGACGACGCGCTCGACGAACCGCTCGATGCGCTGCCAGAGCGTCGGCGCTCCGGGGATGGGCGCGTGCGGCACGATCGCCTCGGTCGATCCGGATTCGATCTGCTGGATGATCCAGTCGAGGATGAGCTGGACGTAGTCCCACAGCGAGGGGAACTCGCCTCCCGCCCCGGGGACGGCGTCGTTCTCCGGAAAGGTCATCGGCCAGTCGACCCAGCGGCCCCCGACCTGTTCGTAGATCATCACGGCGCTGTGCTTGCGGAAGGCATCCTCCCATCCGCGGATCGGGTTCGCGGGATCCGGCGGGAGGGCGGCGTAGGCCCGCTGCATCATCCGGAAGCCGTTCTCGTAGAAGCCGGCCCACACGTGCAGCCCGTGCTCCTCGATCCGCCCGCCCGCCGACAGATTTCGGCCGCTCGCGCATTTCCCGCCCAGCCGCCAGCCGACCTGGTAGACGGTGATGTCGTACTTCTCTTCCCAGCCGGGGAGCTCGGTCAGGGCCCACACGGCGGACAGCGCTCCGCAGCCGCCTCCGAGCACGGCGACTTTCTTCCGCCCGGTGTTCTCTTCGGTCATGGCTTCTCCGTCTCCTTCTGCGACGGGCCCGGAGGATTCGTCTCGTCCGGGTCCCAACCGATGATCTCGCCCGGCCCGCCGTCGATCGCGCGCGACGCGGCGAGACCCGCCATCGCCGCCGCCTCGACACAGCCGGCGTTCAAGGGCGTGTCGACCCAGTCGCCCGCGAGGTAGAGGTTGTCGAATCCCGACCCCCCGGCCGGGAGGCGGTGCTTCGCGCTTCCGGCCAGCGAGAGGACGTATCGCTCCGAGGGATCGATGTTCGCGCGCGTGTACTGGGCCTCCAGCGCCGCGCGGCCCGTCGACCCGTCCGGTGCGCGGCCCGTCGCCGCGTCGGGCCCGTAGAGGAGCGCCCAGTCGAGGCCGGCGGGATTGGCGACCGTCGTCGCTTTCGGAAGGATCGGACCCGCCGCGCTCTCGAGCCACGTCTGCGCGGTCTGGAGCACGCGGTCCTCCTCGCGGGCCGGATACGACGTGTCCGAGGGAAGCGGGCCTCCTCCGCCCGGTTTCGGGCCGCAGAGATAGAGGATCGTCTTCGGCCCCCCTTCCGGCCAGTCCTCGCGCGGGAGGAGCTCGCTCATGTCGGCCCACGTATCGAGCGGCTCGGCGTAAGTCCCCGCGACGATGCCGCCCGGCGCGCAGCCGAGCCCGGCCGCATCCGGCCGCAGCCACAGCTGGACGGCTTGGGTCTGGACCGTCCCGACGTTCTCGACGAGGCCGCGCCATCCCGCGCTGCGGGCGACGAGGTCCGCGCAGATCTCCGGGAGCGCGCCGAGCGAGATCCCGAGGACGACGAGGTCGAAGTCGGTTCGGAGCCGAAGTTCCCGGACTTCGACGGGCGTCCAGCCGCTCCAGCGGGATTCGAGATCGATCTTCCGCCGGCGCAGCTCCTCTCCCTGCGCGAGCTGGCGGTAGTCGGGCTCGCTCGGCCAGCACGGCAGCCCCTTGACGTCCCGGAACGGCCGGTATTCCGCGACGCCGGGAGCCAGGTCCACCTGCCGCGCGACGCGGATCGCGGCGATCGACCGGCCGTCGGCCGAGAGGAGGAGCTTCTCCACCGTATGGAAGAAGGCGAACTTCACGCCGCGTCGCTTCAGGACCTCGTAGAGGGGCGAGAAGACCGTGTCTCCCATCCCGGCCGCCATCTTGTACATGACCGCGCCCTTGTACGTGAACGCGATCCGCAGGGCGACCTGAACGGCCGTGCCGGCGGCCATGTTCGGACGCGCCAGATCGCCGTTCTCGTAGGCGAAGCACAGGTCGTAGATCTCGCGCACGGGGGCGGAGGCGAGCGTCGCCCGGGAAGCGCCGTTCCTCCCGAGCCATTCGCGGAAGTCGACGTCGTCGATCGCCGCGAATCCCTTCTCGACGACGCCGTCGCGCAGGATTCCCTTCACGGCGGCGATCGCGAGATCGGCGAGGAGGAAGAGGCGCCGAAGGCCGTCGTCTTTCTCGAGCAGCCCTTCGACGCCGGTGACGAGCCGGCCGAGGAACGCCTCGAGCGCCGCGATGAGGCCGGCGCGGTCCGCGTCGGCCGGCGGCCCCGGGGCCGCGCTCGCCTGCGCGTGCGCGAGATGGAGGTGCTCGATCAGCCAGGCCAGCAACCGGCAGTGGTGCTCGTCCCCCGGCGGGCAGGCCTTCGACTCCGCGTTCTCGCGGACGTAATCGACCGCCGGACCCGAGGCCGGAGCGGTGGTCCCGGCTCCGACGAACCGGGAGAGGATCTTCTCCACGGCTTCCTCGTGCCGCTGACCGATCAGGCCGTGGAGCATCCACTGAATCAGCATCTGGACGTATTCCCACGCGGTCGGCAGCGCCCCTCCTTCGCCCGGAACGCCGCTGTTGACGGGCATTTCGATCGCCCATTCGAGCCAGCGCCCGCCGACGAATTCACAGAGCACCGCGAGGCTGTGAGGGCGGAACGCCTCGTCGATCGTCGCGAGCGGGGCTCCTTTCGGGCGGCCGAGCTCCTGGTAGCACTCGCGCATCGTGCGGAAGGCGTTTTCGTAGAAGCCCATCCAGATGTGGAGGCCGTGCTCCTCGATCCTCTCCCCGTGATCGCCGTTCCGGCCGCTCGCTCCCTTTCCGCCGAGGCGCCATCCGGTCTGGTACACGGTGATCTCGAAGTCGTTCTGCCAGCCGGGACGCGACGTCAACGCCCAGGCCGCCGTCATCGCGCCGACCCCGCCTCCCAGGATCGCGATTTTCTTCACGGCCTCCCCTCCGGTCCGCCCGGAAGACACGCGCACCGCATCGGGTACGAGAGCGTCCAGGGCACTTCGATGTGGAACGCCCCGATCGCCGAGGCGTCGATGCCCGGGACCCGGAACTCCCGCGCGGGCATTCCCGGCAGGTACGGCCGATCGATCCGGATGTCGGCCTCGATCGGGCGCAGGACCGCCTTCTCGAGTTCGAACGTCATGATCGAGCAGAGGATCGGGCCGAAAAAGAGCTTGCCGAGAAACGGCTGGCGGAACGCCGGAGCGACCGCGGCGAAATTCGGAAACTCGGATACCGGTCCCGATTCCCCCCGCGGCTCGAAGCGGCCCGACAGGATCGGCCGCCCCGACCCGAGCGAAGCGACGCGGTACTCGCCGCCGCTCTCCGCGATGCGCGCGCGCACCTTGTCGTAGCCGTAGACCCATCCGAGCATCACGAAGATCCAGCTGTCGAGATAGAGGCGGGGCATGAAGGCGTACTCGCCGCGGTACGACTCCCCTGCCCGCCGGCCTTCGCCCGGGGAGTAGTCCAGGAACGGCACCGCCGTGATCATCTCGTGGTAGGAGCCGCCGCGGATCGGCAGGATCACGGGATGCACGCCGCTGTGGCGGCCGAACATGAAGAGCAGGGGATGCTCACCGGGAGGCGCCAGCGTCTGCGGGCCGGGCGCCGCCCCCGGAGGCAGCATCGGACCGACCTCGTCGAGTCGAAGGGTCACCACCGCGCAGTCGCTCCGGTACGTCCCGACCGCCGCGACCGCCGGAGACCCGCTCAAATCGCGAATCCCGTGACGTGCATCCGCGCCATGTTCGCGGGGTTCGTCACGCCCCGCGCGCGAAAGTCGCCGTCCGCGCTCTCGATCATCCGCGCGCCCTCCGCGCCGCCCTCGAGCTCGCCGCGCCTCCGGCGCGCGGAGGCCGCGTAGCTCAACATTCCCGCCTCGTCGAACCCGTCCGCGGCGCGCGAGAGATGCGCCGAAGCCAGGGCGCGGTCGCCCCGCAGCGCGGCCGCTCCGGCGCGAAGGGAGTCGGCCATCGGGGTCGCCCACGGAATTCCCTCGCGCGCGATCCGACGGGCGTCGGCGAGCGCGGCCCGGATCGACGGCTCCGGGTCCTTCGCCGCGAGCGCGGCCGCGAGGGCGCTCCGGGCCCGGAAATGGCGAAGCACGATCCTGAGCACCTGGATGCGGAGCATCTGCGAGCGCTTCACCGCGGGCCACTGCCCCGAGATCCGGTTCCAGGCGGCGTCGCCCCGGCCCTCGTAGAGATCGATCAGCGTGTCGCTCATGAGAGCGGTCAGGTCCTGGAGATGAAATCCTTCCGCCGACCACATCTCGAGGGAGCGCCGCACCGACGCCCGCGCCCCGGCCGGATCGTCGGCGGCCAGCAGCGCGTGGGGCACCATGAACGTGCCGAGGTTCGTCTGGACGTACAGGTCGCCGCGCTCCTCCGCCTCGCGGAGCAGCTGCTGCGCGAGACCGCTCATTTCGGCGAACCGGCCCTGGTAGACGAGCGCCCACAGCGAGAAGGTGTGGGCGGTGTCGAGCTCCCACGTCACGCCCGTGCATCGGTCCCGGAGGATCGACTCCGCCTCCCCGAGAAGGGGAACGGCGGCCGCCCAGCGGCCCATCGTGAACTCCGCCACGCCGCGGGCGATCGTCGCCATCGCGATCGGATGGGGGTTCCCGACGCGCCGCGCGATTCCGTCCGCGGCTTCGAGGAGTCTCCGG
>DASTIQ010000329.1 GCA_035717485.1 Thermoanaerobaculia bacterium
CCCTTCGACGCCCTTGGCGCCCCGGAGGGCCGCATCCATGATTCCCGTGTCGCGGCCTCCCGTCAGCACGATCCATCCGGCTCGCGCGGCGAGCTCGCCGAGCTCTTCGGCGAGCTGCACGTCCCTCGGAGACGCTTTCTCGCCGGCGCCCATGATTCCGAGAACGGGACGGCGACGGGCGGTCGCGGGTGGGGCGGGGACGAGTCGCGGGTCGGGGCGCCGTTCGGTCACGGGAACGATGATACGCGCGGCGGCAGCGCCGTCGCCGCAGTCACGAGTCGATCAGTCGCGAGTCGCGAGTCGGAAAAGGGGACTCCCCGCGCCGACCTGGCCGGTGCGGCCGCCGATGCCGGGAGAGGTGGAGAAGAACGGCGTCGGCGAACGCCGACTTGCGACCCGCCGACTCGTGACTTCCGCCTTCCGACGCGCGACTGTCCGACTCGCGACTCGACTTCGGCGCCGGGGCCCCGAAGTCGCTTATCTTTTCTTCGTCGCGGCGCCGCTCTTCAGGTACTCCTCCATCACGTCGTCCGGGAGCCAGTAGATCTCGGTGCCGTTGACGTAATACGTCGGAGTCGAGTTGACGCCGAGATATCCCCCTTCGTTCATGTCGCGGCGGATCGCGGCGAACGACGGCTCCTGGAGATAGCACGAGAGAAAGTCCTTGCGTGAAATTCCGGCCGAGTCGACGAAATCGAACACCTGCTGGTCGAGGCGGTCGAGCGTGAGCGTGTCCTGGTTGTCGTAGCAGATCTGCTTGAACTTGAAAACGAGATCCGACGAGAGCTTCTGGAGGCACGCGGCCGCCGAGGCGGCTTTCGTCGACCAGTGGTGCGTGACCCACAGCGGATAGAACTTGTAATACCGGCGGATGCCGAGCTTCGCCGAATATTTGTCCATGAGCTTGTCCATCTGCTGCCCGCGCCGCTTGCAGAAAGGGCATTCCATGTCCGCGTACTCGACGACCGTGATCTTCGGGTTGTCGGCGCCGTAGGAGGGCGACTGGGACAGGTCGATCATGGCCTTCCGCTGATCGGGGGCGGACTCGGAAAGCTTCCAGAGGGTGCCCATCAGGAAAACGGAGCCGTCCGGCTCGACGTAATAGTGGAGCGGCTGGCTGAAGTATCCGGTGTCGACCTCGACGCGGACGGCCTTCACGCCGGCCTTGTCGGCGGGCGAGTCGAGGTACGCGCGCGACCGGGCGCCGAACATCTTCGAGAAGTAGTCGCCGATCCCCCCGATGTCCGCGTCGCTGCGGATCGCCGCGGTGACTTTCTGCGCCTGGCTGTTCTTGATGATGGTCCCGGTGAAGATCCACTTGTCGTCGTCGGAAACCAGCATGTCCTGCTTCGCGTCGAGCTTCTCGTATTTCCCCTTGCGCTCGACCGTGTACGCGTGGAACCCGCGGATGTCGCTCTTCGGATCGGCTTTCGCGGTCACCCGCGACTCGGGCTCCCAGGGGAGGAATTCGGAGGCGAATCGCTCCACTTCCGGGGCGATCCCGCGAGCGGGAGGCGCGGCCGCGGGAGCCGGAGAGCCGAATGCGCGCCCGGCGAGCGCGCCGGCGATGGCCGCGGCCGAGAGCGCCGCCCGGAGCCGGAGGAGATTCGTCGGAGTCGGTTTCATTTCCACCTCAAACGGAAAACCGCGCGTTTCATTCCCGCCGCGGGATCTTTTTCGCCGCCGGATCATATCCGGTCGGAGGCGAATCGCACGAGGAGGGCCCCCGCCTCGACCGCCTGACCGGCGGCGCAGCACACCTCGGCGACGACCTGGTCCGCGTCGGCGCGGATCTCGTTCTGCATCTTCATCGCTTCGAGGATCAGGAGGAGGTCTCCCTTCGCCACCCGGTCCCCTTCCGCGACGCGGACTTCGAGCACCCGGCCGGGCATCGCCGCGACGACCTCCGCCGCCCCCTCCGCCTCGGCTGCCCCCGTCGAGGCGTCCCGGGGATCGAAGAGGTGCAGGGCCATCTCGACGCCGCGCGAGCGGAGACGCGTCTCCTTCCGGCCCGGCGCCACGCGCGCGCGGATGACGCGGCCGTCCTCGAAGATCGCGACGAACGTGCCGTCGGCGCGCGGGAGGAGCTCGAGCCGAAAGCGGGCCCCTTCGACGTCGACCGCGGAGACGTCGCCGGTCGCGTCGACGGTGACGGCGGCGTCCGCGCCGTCGGGCCGGACGAGCCGGAAGATCCGCTTCACCGCCGCGCCTCGCGCCGCGCGGCGTCCCGCCAGGCGGAGGTCCGGCCGCGGCGCGGCGCCGCGAAGCGCTTCTCCTCGCTGCGGGCGAGGACGGCGGCCGCGAGCGCCACGAGATGATCGTCGGGGGCCGCGTCTCCTCCTCCGAGACCCGCCGCGAGCCGGCGGTCGAGCCACCCCGTGTCGAAGGAGGCCGCGAGGAAGTCGGGATCGGAGACGAGCCGTCGGAAGAACGGCAGCGACGTGTGGATCCCGATCACCTCGTACTCGGAAAGCGCTCTCGCGAGCCGCGAGACCGCTTCGCGGCGATCGCGGCCGTGGACGATCAGCTTGCCGAGCATCGGGTCGTAGTCGATCGGGACGACCGAGCCGCTCTCGACGCCGACGTCGTGGCGCACGCCGGGTCCCTGCGGCAGCGAAAGCGACTCGATCCGCCCCGGAGACGGTGCGAACTGGCGGTCGGGGTCTTCCGCGTAGACGCGGCATTCGATGGCGTGGCCGCGCGGGGCGATGTCCCCCGCCGAGAAGGAGAGCCGCTCGCCGAGCGCGATCGAGATCATCTCGCGCGCGAGGTCGACGCCCCAGACCTCCTCGGTGACCGGGTGCTCGACCTGGAGCCGCGTGTTCATCTCGAGAAAGTAGAAGCGCCCGTGCCGGTCGAGCAGGAACTCGACGGTGCCGCACGAGACGTACCCGACGGCCCGCGCCGCCGCGAGCGCGGCCTCTCCCATCTTCGCGCGCAGCGCCGCGTCGACGACCGGCGACGGGCACTCTTCGACGACCTTCTGGTGCCGGCGCTGGATCGAGCACTCGCGCTCGCCCACCGCGACGCCCCGTCCGTTCCCGTCGAAGACGACCTGGACCTCGACGTGGCGCGCGCCGTCGACAAGCTTCTCCGCGTAGACCTCCGGATCGCCGAAGAACGCCTGCGCCTCCGACGTGGCCCGGTCGAAGGCCGAGTCGAGCTCCCCTTCCGCGGCGACCGTCCGCATCCCCTTGCCGCCGCCGCCGGCCGACGCCTTGAGGAGAATCGGGTATCCCGCCTCGCGGCCGAAGGCGTGGAGGTCCGCGCGAGTGGCGCCCCGCGCCATTCCCGGGACGACGGGCACGCCCGCGGCGATCATCCGGCGGCGGGATTCGGTCTTCGACCCCATCGCGTCGATCGCCGAAGGAGGCGGCCCGACGAACGTGATGCCGGCGTCCGTGCAGGCCGACGCGAAGCCGGCGTTCTCGGCGAGGAAGCCGTAGCCCGGATGCACGAGCGTCGCGCCGGAGCGCTTCGCCGCGTCGAGGATGCGCTCGACGGAAAGATACGACTCCCGCGCGGGCGGCGGACCCAGCCGGTACGCCTCGTCGGCGAAGGCGACGTGGAGAGACCCCTTGTCGGCGTCGGAATAGACCGCGACCGTCGGGATCCCCATCTCGCGGCACGCGCGGAAGATCCGAATCGCGATCTCGCCGCGATTGGCGACGAGGAGCTTCGGCCTCAACCTCGCCGCCTCAGAGGGGAATGTTCCCGTGCTTCTTCGGCGGAAGCTTGTCGCGCTTCGTCGCGGCGAAGGCGAACGCCTGGATGAGCTTCCGCCGCGTCTCGGAGGGCTCGATGATCTCGTCGACGAACCCGCGGCGGGCGGCGACGTAGGGATTGGCGAACTTCTCGACGTACTCGGCGACCTTCTCCTTCTTCTTCTCGCCGTCCCCGCCGAGCTCGCGCTTGTAGAGGATCGCGACCGCGCCCTCGGGGCCCATCACGGCGATCTCGGCCGTCGGATAGGCGAAGTTGAAGTCGGTGCGGAGGTGCTTGGAGGCCATCACGCAATAGGCGCCGCCGTAGGCCTTGCGGGTGATGACCGTCACCTTCGGCACCGTCGCTTCGGCGAAGGCGAAGAGCAGCTTCGCGCCGTGCCGGATGATTCCGCCGTACTCCTGCTTCGTTCCGGGAAGGAAGCCGGGGACGTCCTCGAAGACGAGGAGCGGAATGTTGAACGCGTCGCAGAACCGCACGAACCGCGCGCCTTTCACGGACGCGTCGATGTCGAGGACGCCGGCGAGATAGGCCGGCTGGTTCGCGACGATGCCGATCGAGCGCCCGTTCAGGCGGGCGAAGCCGACGAGGATGTTCCGCGCGAAGTTCGCGTGCACCTCGAAGAAACGGTGGTCGTCGGCGATCGCCGAGACGAGCTTCTTCATGTCGTACGGCTTGTCCGGTTCCTCCGGGATGAACGTGTTGAGCTCCGCGTCCTCCCGGTCCGGCGGATCCGCGGTCTCGACGAACGGCGGCTCGTCGAGGTTGTTGCCCGGAAGATAGCCGAGGAGCTCGCGGATCGCCGCGAGCACGGCGGCGTCGTCGGGTCGCGAGAAGTGCGCCACGCCGGAGACCGACGAATGCGTCTTCGCCCCGCCCAGCTCTTCCTTCGTCACGGTCTCGTGGGTGACGGTCGCGATGACGTCGGGTCCCGTCACGAACATGTACGAGGACTTCTCCGTCATGAAGACGAAATCGGTGATCGCCGGGGAGTACACGGCGCCGCCCGCGCACGGGCCGAGGATCGCGGAGATCTGCGGAACGACGCCGGAAGCGAGCGTGTTCCGCAGGAAGATGTCGGCGTAGCCGCCCAGCGACACGACTCCCTCCTGGATGCGCGCGCCGCCGGAATCGTTCAGGCCGATCAGCGGAGCGCCGTTCTTCACGGCGAGGTCCATGACCTTGCAGATCTTCTCGGCGTTGGTCTCCGAGAGCGACCCGCCGAAGACGGTGAAGTCCTGGGCGAACACGTACACCGGCCGCCCTTCGACGAGGCCCGCGCCGCAGACGACGCCGTCGCCGGGGATGTCCACCTTGTCGGCTCCGAAATCGCGGCAGCGGTGCGACACGAGCCGGTCGATCTCGAAGAACGAGCCGGGGTCGAGGAGCAGCTCGACCCGTTCGCGCGCGGAGAGCTTCCCCTCGCGGTGCTGGCGCGCGATCCGCTCGGGGCCTCCCCCTTCGACCGACTGCCGCCGCATCTGCTCGAGCTGCTCGATCTTGCGCTCGAGCGTCACAGGACGATCCCCTTCTGTTCGGCGAGCTTCCTGCGGATCTTCCGGAAGAGCTCGTTCGAGTCGAGGCCGCCCGAGGAGATCTCGGCGCGCGAGGCGTCGACGAGGCGGCGCGCCTCCTCGTCGATGTCGCGCTCGCGGCGCATCTCCTCGGCGAAGACGGCGCGGACGGCGTCGGCGAGGGCGCCCGGCGATTTCTCCTGGAAGAGCCCCCGGCGCGCGAGCCGCTGGGCGATGCGGACCGCGAGAAATTCCGTCCGCCGCTCGGCAAGGCTCATAGTCTCCGATCATACCGGCGGCCGGAGGGGGGTTCAATGAGCAGGCGCGCGATACGCAAGGTTATACGCGTCCGTCGGCCCGGCCGTCGGCACGACGTACGCTCTCGGTACGCCTTGGCCGCCGCCCGGTCCGCCGAACGCGTCTTCCCGCACGTCTCGCGGCGCCTTCCAGAACTGAACAGAAGCGATTGCGGGATTGCGCGTGCGCTGAGCGACGAGCGCACCGTCGGCTTCCGATACCCGACCGCGGCGACCGCCTTTCCGAGCGAGTTCAGCGACGGCGCTCGCCGATCGCTGCAACGAGCGAGCGACACCCGTTAGAATCCGGCGGTGAGTCATCGCCCCGCTCCGCCGCCGCTCGATCTGCCTCTGCTTTCGCGCTGGATCGAGCCGCTTGCGAAGGACGGATTCGCCGATCTCTTCTTCGAGTGGAAATCGGAGCTCCACCTCTCGGTCCAAGACGGCTCGATCGGCGGCTCGATGTTCACGGTCGAGGGCGCGGTCTCGGCCCGCGCGCGCCGCGGCTCCCGCGTGGTGCTGACGGCGTCGCCGCGTGCCGACGAGGCGGGGGCGCGCGACGCGGTCCGGCGGCTCGCCGCGATCCTCTCGTCGTCGAACTTTCCGAAGAGCGCGGAAAACCCCGCCGCCGAGCCGCGCGGAGAGACGGAAGACCCGGCGCGATGGACGAAGAAGATCTCGGCCCTGATCTCCCGCGCGTTCGAGAACCGGCCCCACCGCGTCGAAGTCCGGCGGCGGCATTCGACGCGACTCGTCGTCCCCGCCGGCCGGCCGCCGTCGCGGCACGACCGGCCGCGGCTGTCGCTCCACGGAGAGTTCCTCGGCGACACCCGGGGCGGCCCGCGGTGGCGCGCGTTCAACTTCCATCTCCCGGAGGCGGACGACGGCGCGTTCGAGGAGCTGCGCCAGCGCCTGCGGAGCCTCGCGGCCGGCGGCCCCGGACCGGTCCCCCCGACGTCGGGCGCGACCGACGTCATCCTCGAGAACGGCTCCGGCGCGTTCTTCTTCCACGAGGTCCTCTCCCATCCGCTCGAAGCCGACGCGCCCGCCTCGAGGCTCGCGAATCTCTCGAAGGCGCGGCTCTGCCCGCGCGAGATCGAGGTGGCGGACGAACCCTCGCGCCTCGACCTCTTCGGCGGCTACCCGGTCGACGACGAAGGCGTCCCGGCGCGGCGCACGCCGCTCCTTTCCGCGGGGCACCTCGCGGGTCCGCTCCGCGACCGCCTGCGGTCCGATCCGCTCCATCCCTCCACGGGGAACGGGCGGCGTCCCTCGGCGTTCGACCACGCGGCTCCGCGCGGGTCGAATCTCGTGGTCGGTCCGGGAGGGGCGAGCGAAGAAGAGATGCTCCACCGCCTCGGCACCGGAATCCGGATCGAGGAATTCGACGGCGGCTCGGTCGATCCCGCATCGGGACGTTTCCGCCTGCGGTTTCCGGCGGCGCAGGCGGTGCAGCGCGGACGTCTCGGACAGCCGCTCGGGCCCGGCCATCTCGAAGGAGAGGTGGTCGAGGCGCTCGCGGCGGTCGATCCGCTGCTCGGCGCGCGGGCGAAAGCGTGCCGGCAGCTCGCGTGGTGTGCGCGCGAGGGAAAGATCCTCCCGGTGGGCGGCGAAGCGCCGGCGATGATCGTGCGCCGGATGCAGGTGTCGCCGCGGTGAGCGGCGCGAAGGGATCCGCGGTGAGCGGCGCGAAGGGATCCGCGGCGAGCCACGCGAAGGGAGCGCGGTGAGCGGCGTCCGGGAGTCGCCGATGGGCCTCGCGCTCGATCCCGTCCGCGGGGAGCTCTCCGCCCGCGCCGGAGAGCGGTGGGAGATCTTCGGCAAGCGCGCCGCGGCGGCGGAACTGCGCGTCGCGGCGCCCATCCGGGAAGAATCGGAACGCGTCGAGGACGGGTGCGCGGCGCGCTGGGAGGAGAAGGGTCAGGCGCATTTCGCGGCCGCGACCTCACCGGCGCTCCTGGTGGACGTGATCCGCGAAACGGCGCGTTTCGGCCCGGGGGGCCCGGAGCCGCTCCCGGCGCTACCGACCGGGACCTTCGCGCAGCCCGCCGATCCGAGCGCGGCGCCGCCGGCGGACGCTTTCGAACAGGTCGCGCAGCTCCTCGCGTCGGAGTCGAAAGGACAGGCGAGGCTCACCTCGCTGAGCGTGGCGTGCGGGGAGATCGTCGAGCGCATCGAGAACGGCGCCGGATTCGCCGGCGGACGGACGCGCCTCTTCGGCTACGGCAACGCCCGCGCGGTGGGCGTCGCCTCCGAGCGGCGGGTCACGGCCGACGTGGTCTTTCCGGTGGGACCGGCCGGCGCGTTCGACGCGGCGAAGGTCGCCCAGTCGCTCGCGGACCGAAGCCTTCTTCCGCTCAAGGGGCGGGCGTGCCCTTACCCGCGCGGGGAGCTGCTGCTCGACCCGTCGGTGTCCGCCGCGCTCCTGGCGGCGACGCTGCCGCTCTTCTGCGGCGACGCGCACCGGATGCTCCTCTCGCGGCGATACCTGGACCGGAACGGTCGCTTTTCGGCCGAGGGCGTCTCCCTCGTCGACGACCCCTCCGGCGAGGGTCCTTTCGATGGGGAGGGCGTGCCGGTGCGGCGGAAGGAGGTCGTGAGCGAAGGCGTCTTCCGCACGCGCCTCCACGATCTCGGTTCGTCGGCCCGAGCCGGCGAGAGCCCGACCGGAAACGCCGTGCGCCCGTCGTTCCGGCTTCCGCCGCGGCCCGGAAGCGCGCTCTTCACACTCGACGGAAAACGCTCGGCGACGGCCACGGAGCTCCTGGCGTCCGTCACGCGCGGGCTCTACGCGACCGCGCTCGCCGCGCCCCCCCGCATCGATCTCGAGAACGACGCCTACCGGCTCGAAGTCGAGGGATGGGCGCTGCAGGCCGGACGCGTGCGCTCCCCGGTCGCCGCGGCGACGATCCGCGGAAGGCTGTCGGAGCTCTGGAAAGGGATCGGAGGGGTGGGGACGGACCGCCGCATCTTCCCGCTCCAGTCCCTCGTCTCCGCCCCGACGCTGTTCGTGACGAAGGCCACGTTCAGCTGACGAGCTCGACGCCCCCGCTCAAACAATACACGACGGCGACTCCGGGAGCGTTCGTGAGCGTCACGAACGCGACGGTGGCGGCGGCTCCTCCTGCTGCATCGCCGGATTCGGCGCGTTTTCGTCCTCGGGAGGGGCGGGAATGGCGGCGGGAGGCGGCGCCGGGGCGACCACCTGCTGCTGGGGAGGCTGCCGATTCCGCCGGAACCGATCGAGGAGCTGCTGGCGACGGGCGTCGGCGGGCGTCGTCGGCGCGGCTTTTCCGCCGATCAGCGGGGCCGTGGTCGGCGAACCGGTTCCCACGAGCGCGGCCGGCTCGCCCTCCTCGGGCTCCTCGTCGAGCTCCGCCGTGTCCACCGGCCGCTGGGGGTGCAGACGTTCCCAGACGGCGCGATCGGAGAAGCTCTCCGCGTCGGCCACGTCCACGCCGGCAAGGTCGCGATCGTAATTCTCGAGCGAGGCCAGATAGAGGAGCCGCGTCTGGACGGCGAGCGGATTCCGCGACGGCCAGCGGAGCGACGGATCGATCCGGAGCGCCTTGGCATACTCGCGGATCGCGTCCTCGTTGCGGCCGTCCTTCTCGAGGAGGAATCCGAGATGGAAGCGGGAGAGAGGAAAACCGGGCTTCCGCTTGATCGATCGCTCGTAGGCCTTGATCGCGTCCCCGGACTTCCCCTCCTTCTCCCAGAGGAGGCCCTCGTTGTAGTCGGCGAGAAAGAACTCGCGGTCGAGCTTCGCGGCCTTCCGGTACTGGTCGGCCGCCTCCTTCGCGAAACCGCGCCGGGCGAGCAGGTTCCCCAGATCGTTGCGGAGGCCCGGATCGGAGGGATGCGCTCGGACTTTCGCCGTGAGATCCAGGATCTCGCGATCGAGGAGATCGCCGCTCGAGAGATACGGCTCGTAGAAGGCGGCGCCGCGGCGTTTACCGGTCGACGGCGCCTCGGGAGCCGGCTCGGGCGCCGGAGGAGCCGCCGCCGCCGGTGGGGCGGCCTGCTGGACCGGGGCGGGGGGCGGGGTCGTTCGCGCCGCGGGGTGCGGCGTCGGCCGCGCCGTGAAGGGCGAGCCGACGGCGCTGGACGGCGCGCTCGGAGTCGTGGTGGACGCCGGAGGAGTCGCCGGCGGCGCCGGGACGTTCGACGTCGGCGACGACGAGGCGTCGGGAATCGTCGTCAACGTCGTCGGAATTCCGGGTTGGCCCGAGACGCCGGTCTGCGCGAAAGCCGCGGCGCTCACGGCGAACGACGCCGCGGCGGCCGCGATCACGATTCGAGAATTCATGCCGTCTTCCCTTTCGATGGACGGGCGATCAGGCGCACCCGGCCCCCGTCTCCGGCGACCTCGAACTCCCACCCCGTCCTGCCCGTTTTTGCCGCCAGAGCCTCCCGCTCCTTCGCGAGCTGGTTTTGGAATTTCTCGAAGCTCAGCTTCGATACGTCTTCGCCGTTTTCCCGGCGCGCCTGGACGAAGCGGGCGAACAGAGCTTCGTCGGGCGTGCGCGGCGCCTCCGGGTGTACGGAGGAGGAGGGCCGGGCGTTGGCCGGCGCCGCGGCGGCGCCCCGGGCGAACCGGCCCCGGCCTTCCTCCTTGTCGCGCACGGCGCGTTCCCAGTGCTCCAGCTGGCTGTTGTACCGCCCGAGCACCGTGTTCAACCGGTACCGGTCGGCCGGCGAGTCGATCTTCTGGGCGGAAAGCGCGCGCGCCATCTCCTGGAGGCGTCGGCGGCTTTCCGCCGGGAGCCGGCTGTTCGTCCCGTAAAGGAACACGTCGTATTCCCTCCCGACCCGGATGATCGCCTCTTCGAACGCGGTGAAGTCCTTCTCCAGCGAAGACATCTGCTAACCTCCCCATTCTAACGGCTATGAGGTGCGCGTCGTCTTCTTCGCCGGGCCGCAAGACGCCCCTGGCGGCGTCCTGCGGCGCCCGATGAGGGCCTCCCGCAAGGCCCCGGGACCCGGGCCCCGGCCCGCCGCGGAGCGCCCGCCGTCGATCGAACGGGTGCTGTCGGACCGCCGGGCGGAGCCGCTCGTCCGGCAGTTCGGCCGCGAATCGGTGAAACTCGCGGCGCGCGCGGCTGCGAAGGAAGGAGGCCTCGACGTCGAGGGCATCCTCGCGCGTTCGGCGCGCGTCCTCGCCGAAGAGTTCGCGGCGGAATCTCCCCGCGTCGTCAACGCCAGCGGCGTCCTGATCCACACGAACCTCGGACGCGCCCCCCTGGCGGCGCGAGTCCGGCGAGCCATCGCGGACGCGGCGGAGGGCTACCACGCCGTGGAGCTCGACCTCGCTTCGGGAAAGCGCGGCTCGCGCGGGACGAAGGCCCGCGCGCTCGCGGCGCGGCTGGTCGGAGCGGAGGACGCGCTCATCGTCAACAACAACGCGGCGGCCGTCCTGCTGGCCCTCGCGGCGCAGGCGCGAGGCGGAGAAGTGCTCGTCTCGCGGGGCGAGCTCGTCGCGATCGGCGGTTCCTTCAAGATTCCGGAGATCCTCGAGGCCTCCGGCGCGCGGCTCCGGGAGGTCGGGACGACGAATCGCACGAAGATCGCGGACTTCGAACGCGCGCGAACGAAAGCGACGGCGGCGGTGCTCACCGTGCATCCTTCGAATTACGAGATCCGCGGCTTCGCCGAGCGCCCCGCGTTTCTCGAGATCGCGCGCTTCTGCCGGGCGCGCCGGCTCCCCTGGATCCACGATCACGGCTCGGGAACGATCGTCGACCTCTCCCCGTTCGGCATCGCGGGAGAGGAGCGGGCGGCCGACGCGCTGCGCGCGGGGGCCGACCTGGTGGCGTTTTCGGGGGACAAGCTCCTCGGCGGACCGCAGGCGGG
>DASTIQ010000330.1 GCA_035717485.1 Thermoanaerobaculia bacterium
CCCGCCTGCCTTCGCGTCCACGAGCGCGTACATGCGTCCGGGCTTCGAACGCGCGAACGCGACCCCGATCCGGCCGAGGCCTTCCGTGGGAAGACCGGAGCCGGCCGGTTTCCAGGTTCGCCCCGAGTCGTCCGAGCGCCACAGGCCCGAGCCCGGGCCGTTCGAGGGCGGATAGGTGTTCCACGGCGGTCGTCGCGTCTGCCAGAGAGCGGCGAAGACCGTGTCGGGATGCGACGGGTCGATCGCGACGTCGATCGCTCCGGCGTCCTCGCCGCGGAAGAGAACGCGACTCCACGTGTGCCCGCCATCCGCCGTGCGGTAGACGCCCCGCGTGGCGTTTGCCGCATACGCGTGTCCGAGCGCCGCGACGAACGCGACGTTCGCATCGCGCGGATCGACCGCGATCGCGCCGATCTGCTGAGAGTCGTCGAGCCCGGCGTGCCGCCAGGTCCGGCCGCCGTCCTGCGAGACGTACATGCCGTTGCCGCAGGAGATCTGCGATCGCATGTCGGCTTCGCCGGTGCCGACGTAGAGCATCCGGGGATTCGAGGGAGCGACCGCGACCGCGCCGATCGAGGCGACCGGCTGTCCGTCGAAGATCGGCGTCCAGGTGCGGCCGGCGTTTCGCGTCTCCCAGACGCCGCCGCCGACGGACCCGAAATAGAAATGGTCCGGCTCGCCGGGAACGCCCGTGACGGCGAGAACCCGCCCGCCCCGGAACGGACCGATCATTCTCCACCGGAGCCCCGAGAAGAACGCGGGATCGACGGGCGGAGCCGGCGCCGAAAGCGCGGCCGGCGAGCCGGCGAGCGCCGGAAGAAGGAACGCGAGGCAGACGAATACCCGGCGCATGCGGCTCCTCTCGAAGTTCCCGGATTCTAGCGTGAGGGAACGCCCGTTCGCCGCCGGACGGGCCGATTCGGGTATGTTTGCGGCTCCGGGCCTATCCGGCGGAGGAGGACATGAAGACGCAACGACTCCGGGCGACTCTCGGCACGGTCCTCGCGGTGCTGCTCACGGGATTGTTCGCGGCGCGCTGCGCCTCCTCCCCCCCGACGCGCCCCGCCGAAGCCCCGTCACCGGCGGCGCTCGAGGGCGAGTGGGGCATCCAGATCAAGCTGTTCGAGCACACGGTCGACGGGACTCTTCGCTTCACCCGCGAGGGGACGGCTCTCCTCGGATCCTTCACCGACGACGAAGGAAACCAGAGCGAGCTCGAAAAGCTCCACGCCGGCGACGGGAAGATCTCCTGGGAGATGGATCGGAAGGACGGCCGGCTGACGGCGAAGGGGACGATCGAGGGCACGATCATCTCGGGAAAGATGAAGCTTCACCGGAATCGCGACGAGTCGGATACCGGTTTCGGCGTGAGCGGAGGAGGCGGCCCGGCGGCGGGCCACGCCCGGCGGGTCGGCGAGCCCGATTCGTTCGCGTTCACGGCGGTGAAACGGGCTCAGAACGGAGCGGCGCCTCCGCCGCCTCCGCGGCCCTGAAGCGGGCGGGCTGGGACCATCCGCCGCGCGCCGGGCGGGCATCCGCGGAACTGAGTTTCGGAGGAGGAGGGCTGGGCCGGGCGAACGCCCGAAGAGTCGGCCTTATCTTCCGCCGCCGACCCTCGCCTCGACGACCTCGGCAGGCTTGATCGACTCGCAACGGAAGGCCTTCGCCTTCCAATCCTTGCCGGCCGTCTGGCCCACGTCGTCGTGGGAGACCACGAGCGTGTCGGCGCCGATCCCGCGAGCGCGGATCTTCAGCTGGTTCATCGGTTCGGCTTCGCTGCGGAACGGGGCGAGCGCGAAGACCTCTCCGCGGAGCTTGCAGCTTCCGACGGCGGTCATATCGGAGGCGACCGCCACGGTGCGAGCTTCCGGAGTCATCACGAGAGGCCGGCACGCGGAAACCGCAGCCGCGAGAACGATCAGGAGAGGCGTAGTGCGTCTCACGAAATTTCGCAGTTGCAACGAGGCTGCCAAGTTCGGTGCGCGCCGTTTCTGCGATGTGGGAGGCCGCGCGGTTCCAGCGGAGCGCGCCGCGAGGCCGACGGCTAGACGTTCGCTTCCACCTCTTCGGCGTCTTCCGTTTCCACGCCGCGCCGGCGCATGAGCTCCGCCTCGAGCGTCTGCATCTGCTCCGCGAGCTCGTCGAGCCTGTCGTCTCCGAGATCGTTCGCCTCGGCGAACATCTCCTCTTCCTCCTCCTCGATGTGGTGCTCGACGCTCTCCATGAGGACTTTCATCTTCGCGTCCTTGCGCGGGTCCCCCTTCGGCAGCGATTCGATCTGTCCGATCAGAGTCCTGGCGATCTTGTGCTCCTCGAACGCCTCGAACGTGATCTCCACCGCGTCCTCCCTGCGGGTGCCCCGGACGGCGGGATAGAAGAACCGTTCCTCGATCTCGGCGTGCACTTCGAGCGCGGAGGCGATCCGCCGGAACAGCCGTTGTTTCTCTCGCCGGTCACCACCGTCCAGGCCCCGGAATTCGTCGAACATCTCCTTGAGCCGGTCGTGGTCCTCCTTCAGAAGGTCCGTCGCATTCATGAAGTGCCTCCTCGCCGCCCGCGCGTGCAAGCGACGTACCGCCGCCGGAAGGGGGCAACCGGAAGGCGGTTCCCCTGCCGGATCAGAGACTTCGGCCGGGAAACCGGAGGTCCCACGCGGCGAGGCGGACGGCGGCGGCGGCAAGAGTCTCGTCCTTCTTGGCGAAATTGAAGCGGAGCTTCGTCCGTCCCCGTCCCTTCCGGTAGAAGCTCGAGCCGGGAACCGCGATGACGCCGACCCGGCGGGCGAGGAAGTCGAGGAATTTCCAATCGTCCTTCCAGCCGAGCGGACCGACGTCGGCCATCACGTAGTACGCCCCCTCGGGAGGGGTGAAGGCGAACCCGGCCTTCGAGAGCGAGGCGAGGAGCTTCCCGCGCCGGCGCGCGTAGGTCGCGCGCATCGCTTCGTAGTACGCGTCGGGAAGAGCGAGCGCGGTGCGCCCGGCTTCCTGCTCGAGAGCGGGGGCGCACACCGTCAGATAGTCGTGCACCTTGCGGACGAGGGCCGTCAGCTTCGGCGCGGCGACCGCCCAGCCGACGCGCCACCCGGTCACCGCGTAGCTCTTCCCGAGCCCGGAGAGCGTCACGGTGCGATCGCCCATTCCGGGAATCGTCGCCAGGCTCACGTGCCGGTGGCCGTCGAACCAGAGGTGCTCGTAGATCTCGTCGACGACGGCGATCAGCCCGTGCCGGACGCACAGCGCCGCGATTCCTTCGAGCTCGGCGCGCCCGAGGACGCGCCCCGAAGGGTTGCCGGGCGTGTTCAGGAGCAGCAGGCGCGTCTTCTTCCCGATCGCGTCGGCGAGCCGTCCGAGGTCGAGCGCGAAATCCCGGGAGGAGAGGGGCACGAATCGCGGCGTGACGCCGGCGAGGACGCACGCCGGAACGTAGTTCTCGTACCAGGGTTCGAGGATGACGACTTCGTCCCCGGGCTCGGTCAGCGCCGACACGGCGGCGACGATCGCCTCGGAGACGCCGCACGTGACCGTGACCTCCCGGTCGGGATCCACGTCGAGCGCGTTGAACCTCCGGTATTTTTCCGCGACCGCCGCCCGAAACTCCGGCGCTCCCCACGTGAAGCTGTACTGGTGCGCGCCCGGAACGCGCGTCGCGCGGCGGAGCGCCTCGACGACTTCCGCCGGCGGCTCGAAGTCCGGAAGGCCCTGGGCGAGGTTGACGCCGCCCACTTCCGCGCCGAGACGGGTCATCTCGCGGATCACCGACTCGATGAAGGGCCGCGTCCGGCGGGAAAGGGGGCGGAGCTTCACGGCGCGATCGTATCCCGCGAGGAGAGAACGCCGGCCGGGCGGACTAGAATGCCCCCGAGCTCCGCGCATGAAAGACGCCCGCCCGGAAACGCCGCTCCGAAGAGCGCTGACGGGAGTCGAATACTTCACGTTCGGCTTCGGAACGATGATCGGCGTCGGCTGGCTCGTCCTGATCGACGACTGGCTCGCGCGGGGAGGCCCCGGCGGCGCCGCGATCGCGTTCGCCGCGGGCGCCCTGCTCCTCGCGCCGATCGCGCGGACCTACGGCCGTCTCGTCGAAGCGATCCCGGACGCGGGCGCCGAGATCGCGTACGCGGAAGGCGTCTTTCCCATGAGCGTGGGTTTCTCGGCCGCGTGGACGATGGTTCTCGCGTACGCGATCGTCTGCCCCTGGGAGGCCGTCGCGGTCGGCAACCTCCTGGCGCGGGTGTTCCCGGCGCTCGACCGGTGGGCGCTCTACACGATCGCCGGCAAGACCGTGTACGCGCCGCGGCTCGCCGCGGGCCTCCTGCTGACCGCGGGGGTCGCGGCGATGAACCTCCGCGGCATCCGGGCGAGCGCGCGCCTCCAGAACGCGGCGACCTTCGGGCTCCTCTCGATCTTCGCGCTCTTCACGGTTCTCGGGTTCGCGCGGGGCCACCCCGGCAACGCCGCGCCCCTCTTCGCGCGGCCGGGCGCCGCCGGGGCCGGACTCTCGATCCTGCTCGCGCTCCAGGTCGTCCCGTATTTCCTCACCGGTTTCGAATCGATCTCGAAGGAATCGGAAGAGGCGCACGAGGATTTCGATCCGAGGCATTTCCGCCGCGCGATCGCCGGGGCGCTCGCGGCGGGCGCGACGTTCTACGTCGCGGTGATCGGGGCCGTCTCCTTCGTCTTCCCCTGGCGGGACCTCGTCGCCGGGCATCTCGGAACGGAGGCGGCGTTCCGGCGCGCCTTCGGTTCCGACGCGATCGCCCGCACGATCGTGTTCGCGGCTTTCCTGTCGCTGCTGAAGATCTTCAACGGGAACTTCGTCGCCGCGACCCGTCTCCTCGTCGGCATCGGAAGGCGAGATCTCGTCCATCCGGCGCTCGGCCGGGTCGACGCGCGGCGCGGGGCTCCGATCGCGGCGATCGTCTTCATGGCGGTCTTCACCGCGCTCGCCTCGCTCCTCGGGGACGCGCTCCTCGTTCCGGTCACGGAAGTCGGCTCGCTCGCCGTCGGGATCGGCTGGGGAACGGCCTGTCTCGCGGCGGCCCGCCGCCTTCCGGAGGGAAGGGCGGTCGCCTATGCGGGCGCCGCCGTCGCCGGAGGGATCGTGCTCATGAAGGTCCTTCCCTTCGTGCCGGGGAGCTTCACCCGGGCGGAATGGATCGCGCTCCTCGTCTGGACGGCCACCGGCACGCTCTTCTGGATCGCGCGGCCCCGCGCGAACGCCTCTTGACCGCCGCGCGCCCGCGAGCCTGGCTCGCGGCCCTCCTCCTCGCCGCCCTCGCCGGATCGTTCGTCTGTCTCTTCCACCCGGAGCCCTTTCCGAGCGACGAAGACGAGCTCTTCCAGCGCAAGATGATCTCCGCGAGCGCGTCCGATTTCTGGCGCATGCTCCGGCGCGACGCCGTCCATCCTCCCCTCGATTACGTCGTCGATCGCTTCCTCGAGCGCGCGATCCCGGGCTCGTCCGAGAACCGCGCGGCACCCGCGGCGTGGGGATTCCTCGCGGTGCTCGCGTTCGGCGGGCTCGTCGGATCCCGGATCGGACGGTTCGCGGGGATCGCCGGAACGTCGCTCTTCGCGTTCGCCCTGTACCGTGTCTCGGAAGCGCGCCGCCTGCGGCCGTATTCGCTCGGCCTTCTCCTGCTCGTCGCGGCGCTCTTCTTCCTCGAAAAGTACCTCGAGCAGCCGCGCCCGCTGCGGCTCGCGGCGGCGTTCGGCGCGGCCGTGGGCTCCGTCTGGAGCCTGTTTCTCGCGGGGGCCGTCCTCGCCGTCGCCGCGGCGGCGCTCGTCGTCGAAGACGGCCTCGGCGAAGAGCCCGTCCGGCGCGCGGCGGCGCGGGGACTCCTGCGGCGATGGCCGCTCTTCGCCGCCGCCGCTCTGCTGGCGGCCGCGCCCCTCTTTCCGCTGGTCCGCGAGGCGGCGACCCACGGTTCTCCGGTTCCGCGTCCTCAGAATTCGCTGTCGCGCTGGGGCCGGGTCCTTTCGTACGCCGCCTATTCGCCGAACGCGGGGTACGGCTTCCCTCCGCGCTGGCTCTTCCTCCTGGGATTCCTCGGGGCTCTCGCCGCGATCGCGGCGGGCGCGATCGCCGCGGCGAAAACGCGGCGCGCGCGTTTTCTGCTCGCGTGGGCCGCGGGCGGGATCCTCGTCGTCGAGATC
The DNA here is from genome assembly GCA_035717485.1 of Thermoanaerobaculia bacterium. Lineage (NCBI taxonomy): Bacteria > Pseudomonadati > Acidobacteriota > Thermoanaerobaculia > Thermoanaerobaculia bacterium. The sequence goes on from DASTIQ010000330.1 coordinate 6,156, forward strand.
GTGAAGCGCGCCCACCCGCACTGGGATTCGTTCCGCTATTTCCTCCCGGCGCTGGTCGCGATGACCGCGCTCGAGGCGGCCGCGCTGGAGGCCCTGTGGAGCCGGGGGCGGCGCGCGCTCGCGGCGGCCGCGCTGGCGCTGCTCCTGGCCCTGAACGTGCCGTCCTACGTCCGGATGTACCGGTACGGCGTGTGGAACTTCTCGTCCGGAAGGAGACGCCGCGATTCGGGCGGGGAGCGGGGCGCCGCTACTTCGCGGCCGTCGGCGGGGGCGCCGCGGGAGCCGCCGCCCGGGGTCCGGCGGCCGGCGGAGGCGGAAGAAGGAACACGATCTCGTCCGGCTTGACGAGCCCCATCCGCTCGCGCGCGTCTTTCTCGAGCTCGAACGAGTTGTGCTCGGCGTTCTCGATGCGCGCGGCGATCGCCGCGTTTCCCGCTTCGAGCTCGGCGACCTGCGCCTTCAACGCGCGCGAATCCGCCTGGGCTTTCCTCCACGCGTCCGTGCCGCGATCCCCCAGCAGGAGGAGCGCGAACGCGAGCGCCGAAAAAAAGAGCGAAATGGCGAACGTCTTGAGGGGGTTAGGAGCGGGCCGGGGTGCGGGTGCGGTCGCGGCGTCTTGTTTCATCGGCGGAAGGCATTCGCTCCGGCGAAACGGCCGGCCGGCGCGAGCTCGTCTTCGATCCTCAGGAGCCGATTATACTTCGAAAGCCGCTCTCCCCGCGACGCCGATCCCGTCTTGATCAAGCCCGTTCCGCACGCGACCGCGAGATCCGCGATCGTGTCGTCGTCGGTTTCGCCGCTCCGGTGCGAGATGATCGTGGCGTACCGCGACCGCTGCGCAAGGGAGACCGTTTCGAGGGTTTCGGAGAGCGTCCCGATCTGGTTCAGCTTGATCAGCACGGCGTTGCCGACGCCTTCGGAGATGCCGCGCGCGACGATCGAGGGATTGGTCACGAAGACATCGTCGCCGACGAGGAGGATCTTCGACCCGAGCCGCCGGGTGATCTCCTTCCAGCCTTCCCAGTCCCCTTCGGCGAGGCCGTCCTCGATCGAGACGATCGGAAAGTCCCGCACGAGCGCCTCCCAGTAGTCGATCATCCCCGACGTCGAAAGCGACTTGCCTTCCCCTTCGAGCCGGTATTTCCCCTTCTCGAAGAATTCCGAGGCCGCCGGATCGAGCGCGATCGCGACGTCCTTCCCCGGCGCGTGCCCCGCCGACTCGATCGCCTTGACGATCAGCTCGATGGCCTCGCGCGACGAGGAGACGTCGGGGGCGAATCCGCCCTCGTCGCCGACGCCGGTCGAGAGTCCCTTCTTCTTCAGGATCGCCTTCAGGGCGTGGAACGTCTCGGCGCCCGCCCGGAGCGCTTCCGCGAACGACGGGAAGCCGCGGAGACAGATCATGAACTCCTGGGGATCGAGCTTGTTGTCGGCGTGTGCGCCGCCGTTGACGACGTTCATCATCGGGACCGGCAGGGTCGCGGCGCCCGCCCCGCCGAGATAGCGGTAGAGCGGGAGCCCCGCCTCGTCCGCCGCCGCTTTCGCGCAGGCGACCGAGGCGCCGAGGATCGCGTTGGCGCCGAGCCGGGACTTGTCGGGCGTGCCGTCGAGCTCGATCAGGATCCGGTCGATCAGAGCCTGGTCCCGCGCGTCGGCGCCGCGAAGCTCGTCGGCGATCGGGCCGTTGACGTTCCCGACCGCCTTCTGCACGCCCTTGCCGCCGAACCGCTTCCGGTCGCCGTCCCGGAGCTCCAGCGCCTCGCGCGAACCGGTCGATGCCCCGGACGGCACGCCGAAGCGTCCGGTCGAGCCGCCCGAGAGCAGGACCTCGACCTCCACGGTCGGATTTCCGCGCGAGTCGAGAATCTCGCGCCCCAGGATCTCTTCGATCAAGAACATCGCGTCACTCCCGCAGGAAACTCTTTCCGTCCCGGAGCAGCTCGTCCACGTCCTTGCGCGACCGCGCCTCGGCGTAGAAACGCGCGATCGGCTCCGTGCCCGATTCGCGCAGCAGCACCCACGCTCCTCCTTCGAGGAGGAGCTTCAGCCCGTCGAGCAGGTTCACGCTCTCGACCTTCCGCGACCCGAACTTCGCCGGGGGGTTTTTGCGCTTCTCGGCGAGGAGCTTCTTCTCTTCGTCGGAGATCGGCACGTCGAGGCGGTCGGAGAAATAGGGGCCGATTTCCTTTTCGAGGTCGGCGTGGAGCTCTCCGAGCGTCTTCCCCGCGGTTCGCACGGCGCGCGCGACGAGGATGTCGGCGAGGATGCCGTCCTTGTCCGGAACGTGCCCTTCGACCGTCAACCCGGCCGATTCCTCTCCGCCGATCGCGATCTTCCCCTCGAGGAGCAGCTCGCCGATGTACTTGAAGCCGACCGGTGTTTCGTGGAGCTCGACGCCGAACTTCTTCGCGACGGCGTCGAGCGCGTGCGTCGTCGCCACGCTTCGCGCGATCCCTCTTTTCGATCGACCGGCGCGGTAGAGGTCCCACGCGAGGATCGGGAGGATCGCGTTGGCCGCCCAGTACGTCCCCTTCTCGTCGAGGATGCCGAACCGGTCGGCGTCTCCGTCCGTCGCGAGGCCGAGCGACGAGCGGTGCTTCCGAACGACGTCGGCGAGCTCGCGCAGCTCCTTTTCCGAGCACTGGGGAGACTGCCCGCCGAAGAGCGGGTCGGGATGCGCGTGGATCTTCTCGACCTTCGCTCCGGCGCGTTCGAAGAAGGCGTCGAGGTAGCCGGCCGACGTGCCGAACCGGAAGTCGAGGGCGACCGGAAACCCGGAAAACGCGGAGGCGTCGACGAACCGGGAGACGGCCGAGAGGTACTCGGGGACCGCGTCGAAACGCTCGACCTCCCCGTCGGGCGGACGCTCCACGTCGCCGAGTTCGGCGATCCTCTTCTCGATCTTTCCGGTCACTTCGGGAAGGGCGGGCCCGCCGTCGGCCGAGGAGAACTTGAGCCCGAGGTATTTCGGGGGATTGTGGCTCGCGGTGAAGTTCAGGGCGCCCGCCGCCTTTCGGCGAATCGTCTCGAAAGAGAGAACCGGAGTCGGGATCGGAGCGCGCGAGACGGCCACCCGGTATCCGCGCTGGCGCAGGAGGAGCGCCGCCTCGAGCGCGAAACGGTCGGCGAGAAAACGCGTGTCGTAGCCGACGAGGAGAAGGCCGCCGGGATGATCGGGCGCGAGGACGTCGGCGATCGCCGCCACGGCCCGGCGGGAGTTCCCGAACGTGAACTCGTCGGCGATCACGGCCCGCCATCCCGAGGTGCCGAATTTGAGGATCGACCCCGCCATCGTCCGAATTTAGTGTCCCGTCGCGGAAATAACAATAGCGGCGCCGCCGGACGCGACGCGCCGCATAATCCCGGAATGCTCCACGTCCTCGCCGTCGATCGCGATGCGCCGCGCCCGCTCGTCGTCCCTCCCTCGATCGAGATCCTCTGGGCGCACGGTCCCGACGACGCCGTCGAAAAGCTCGCGCGCAACCGCCGCGTCGACGCAGTGCTCTTTTTCGACGACGGGATCGCCCGGGCGACCGTGGAGCTCCTCGCCGCCGACGGCGGCACGCCTCCGCCGCTCTTCCGGGCGGGAACCACCGGCGTCGCCGGCGTCGACGCTCTCGATCCGGCGAGCCTGTTCGACGACCTGAGGCGGCGGCTCGGGGAATAGCCGGCGGAAAGGCCGGGCGAGGGATCGGGTCAAGTAACGGGGAAACCGAGGGTTAT
>DASTIQ010000331.1 GCA_035717485.1 Thermoanaerobaculia bacterium
CCGGAATCGAGGCGGTGACGAGCATCCTTCCCTCAGTACACCCGCCGGAGCGGCGGCGCGTCCGGGACGAACGTCTCCTCGCGCGACGGGAACGCTCCCGACTTCACGTCCTCGAGATAGCGGCGGGCGGCGTCCTCGATCACCGGGGCGAGCTCGGCGTAGCGCCGGACGAACTTCGGCCGGAAATCCCCCGAGAGCCCGAGGAGATCGTGGTACACGAGCACCTGGCCGTCGCAATGGGGACCGGCGCCGATCCCGATCGTCGGGACGGGCACGGCCTCGGTGATCCGCGCGGCGAGCGCGTCCGGAACGCACTCGAGAACGATCGCGAAGCAGCCGGCGCCGGCGAGCGCGACGGCGTCCTCGAGGATCTCTTCCGCCGCCCCGGCGGTCTTCCCCTGCACCTTGAAGCCGCCGAACTTCCGGAACGACTGCGGCGTCATGCCGACGTGCCCCATGACGGGAATGTCGGCGGCGAGGATCGCCTCGACGGACGGGAGCACCCGGCGTCCCCCTTCGAGCTTCACCGCGCCGCATCCCCCTTCGGCGAGGAACCGGCCGGCGTTCCGGACGGCCTCCGACGGGCTCGTCTGGTACGAGAGGAACGGCATGTCCCCGACGACCAGCGCGCGTCGGGCGGCTCCCGAGACCGCCGCGGCGTGGCGCACGAGCGCGTCGAGGGAGGCGGTGAGCGTCGAGTCCCGGCCGTAGACCGCCATCTCGACCGAGTCGCCGACGAGCAGGACGTCGATCCCCGCGGCGTCGAGAATGCGCGCCGACGGCGCGTCGTACGCGGTCAGGACCGCGATCTTCTCGTGGCCTTTGCGGGAGACGAGCTCCGGGATGGAAACCGGGGTTTCCGCTGACTTCACGTTCGCTCCTCGTCCTCCGGTCGGCCCCCGAGGGTGGCCGCCGAAAAGGGCTCGTGAAAAATGTCCTCCGTCTCGGTCCCGCTTATCGGGATCCGATCGGAACGTAATATTGTACGCCCTTTTTGATCTTCTTGATCTGCTCGACGAGATCGTCGAAATGCTCGGGGCGGTTCACGAAGTCGATCTCGTTGGTGTCGACGACGAGGAGCGGGGTCTCCTCGTAATGGTAGAAGTAGTAGTTGTACGCCTCGATCAGCTGACGCAGGTAGTCGACCGAGATCGACTTTTCGTACCCGAGGTTCCGCTTCTTCACCCTCTTCATGCACGTCTCGAGGGATCCCTGCAGGTAGATGACGAGGTCCGGTTTCGGGACGCTCTCCGAAAGCAGCGTGTAGAGCTTGTCGTAGATCAGGAGCTCCGAGTCGTCGAGGTTCAGGCAGGCGAAGATCTTGTCTTTCGGGAACGTGTAGTCGGCGACGACGAGTCCCGAAAAGAGGTCGATCTGGGCGATCTCCCGCTGCTGCTGGTACCGGGACAGCAGGAAGAAGAGCTGGGTCTGGAACGCGGCTCCCTTCCGGTTCTTGTAGAAGTCGGGAAGGAAAGGGTTGTCGATGTCCTCGAGGACCTTGACCCCCTGGAACCGCTTGGCGAGGAGCTCCACCAGCGACGTCTTGCCGACGCCGATCGGACCATCGATCGCGATGTGGTGGAGGGGAAGGTCGGTTCGGGGGGAGGTCACGACAGCGGTGATTTTAACCCTGTTCCGTCGAAGCGCCCGGTCTTCGAACGCCCGCGGTTCTCGGAAGACGATGGCTCGATAGCTCCGCGCCGCAATTCGGGCTCTGCCCGTCCGGCTCGATGCATCGTCGCGCCCGTCATCGCAGCCACAAGTCCAGGACCCCCAGGATCCCCACCGCGACCGAGAGGAACCCGTTCGCCGTGAAGAACGCCGCGTTCAGACGCGACAGATCGCCCGGCCGGACGATCGCGTGCTGGATGGCGAGCGCGATTCCCGCGACGACGACCGCCGCCGCCAGGAGCGGCCCGCCGCCGACCGATCGCTCGAAGAGCACGAGAAAAAGGAGCGTGGCGACGTGGAAGAGTCCCGACACCCACAGCGCGCCGACCGTCCCGAGCCACGCGGGGACGGAGCGCAGCCCGCGTTCGCGGTCGAACTCCTCGTCCTGGAGCGCGTAGAGCACGTCGAACCCGGCCGTCCAGAAGAGCACCGCGAGTCCGAGCGCGATCGGAGGCCATTCGATCCTCCCCCGGAACGCCACCCATGCCCCGACCGGCGCGATTCCGAGGCAGAGGCCGAGCACGACGTGCGAGAGCGCCGTGAACCGCTTCGTGAACGAGTACCCGAAGAGCACGGCGAGCGTCGGAAAGGCGAGAGCGAACGCGAGGCGGTTGAGCTCGAACGCCGCGACGAGGAAGACGAAGCTCCCGGCCAGACAGAGCCCGGCCGCGAAGCCGACCGGAACCCTTCCCGCGGGAAGCGCGCGCGTCGCCGTGCGCGGATTCTCGGCGTCGATCGCGCGGTCGGCGATCCGGTTGAACGCCATCGCCGCCGTGCGGGCGCCGATCATCGCGACGATCACCCAGGCGCCCGCGCGGAGGGACGGCTGCGGCCCGGCCGCGCGGAAGTACGCGAGCAGCGCGAATGGGAGCGCGAACACCGTGTGCGAGAACTTGATCATCTCGAGCGATTCGCGGAATCGCCCGGCGGCCATCGTGCTCACGGGCGCCGGGGTCCGCGCCAGACGAAGTCGCCCGGGAGCTCGACCCCGAAAACGCGCGCGACGCGGAAGTACCAGGCCTGCATGAGCCGCTCGATCGACGGCGCCTCGATGTAGAACGCCGGCGACGGCGGCATCACGATCGCGCCGGCGCGCGTCGCCGCCGCCATGTTCTCCAGGTGCACGAGCGAGTAAGGGCTCTCGCGGAACGCGAGAACGAGCGGCCGGCGCTCCTTCAACGTGACGTCCGCCGCGCGCTGCAGGAGCCCTCGCGAGATCCCGTGGGCGATCGAGGCGAGGGTTCCCGCGCTGCACGGCACGACGATCATGCCGGCCGTCGGATACGAGCCGGAGGAGATCGCCGCGGAGACGTCGTCGTCCGAATGGATCTCGATCTTGCCGGCGACCCGGGGCTCGAGACCCAGGATCGTGACGAAGCTCCGGGCGTCGTGGATTTCGGAGCCGACCTCCTGCCGGGCCACGGCGAGCGCCGAAGGCGAGACGACGAGATGGATCCGGGAGACCGCGTCGAGCGGAAGGATCGATTGCAGGAGCCCGATCGCGAGCGCGCTTCCGGAAGCGCCGGAGATGCCGACGACGATCTCTTTCCCCTCTCCCGGCACGCCGCGCGATTATAGAGCCGACAAAATTTCTTCCGGGTGCGCGCGATTTCGTCGGCGGCCAACTCCCGGGAACGCGGCATCCCGCTCCTCTTCCTTCGAGATCCCCATCAAGATTTCTTGTCACCGGCCCGTCGCTCGAGCACCGGAAGGCTCTTTTGCGTCAGGCGGTTGCAGTCGCCGTCGCCTGGCGCGCCTTTCGCCTTGCCGCCTCCCGAACAATTTTTTGCGGAGGTGCCGATGAAGGAATAGCCGCGGAAAAAGGTGATGAGGACAACCCCCGAATCGAATCGAAAAACATCCGACGAAGAAAGGAAACACCCATGCAGAAATGGAAGATCGCCATGGTTCTCCTCGCCGCGACCGCGTTCGCGTCGGTTCGCGGCGCGACGGCTCCGAAAGGGAGCGAAGCCTCTCCGGCCGCGAGCGGATCGATCAACCTCAATTCCGCCTCGGCCGAACAGATCGCCCTGCTCCCGCGGGTCGGCCTCAAGCTCGCGCAGCGCGTCGTCGAGTACCGGAAGACGAACGGTCCCTTCAAGAAGATCGAGGACCTGATGGAGGTCAAGGGAGTCGGCGAGAAGCTCTTCGTGGTCCTCCGGCCGCATCTCACGGTTTCCGGCAACACGACGCTCACGCAGAAGATCAAGTCGACCGGCATGCGCTCCCGCGCCCGGACGAAAGCCGCGAAAGCGGCATGACCCATCGGGCCCGGCGGCGGCGGCGATCGTTCCCGCGCGCCGCCGGGCCCCCTTTTCGAGCCGACGATGAAAACGAACGGATTCTCCCTGGTCGAATCGCTCGCCGTCCTCGCGATCGGGGCGTCGGCGCTCCTGATCGCGATTCCGAGCGCCCAGGGCCTCTACTCGAGCGTACGGATCCACACCGCGGGACAGGAAGCCGCCATGACGTTTCGCGTCGCCCGGATGACCGCGATCAAGACCGGCCGCGAAGCCGCCGTTCGCATCGAGATCTTTCCCGCCGGGTACCGCCTCGGCGTGTATTCGGACGGGAACGGCAACGGCGTGCTCACGCGCGAGATCCTTTCGGGAAAGGACAAACCCGCTCCCGGGTCGCACGGCTGGGACCGCGGCGACGTCCGGATCGGAATTCTCCACGGCGTGCGCGTGCCCGATCCCTCGTCCCCGTCGAAGCCGCTCACCGGAATCGACGATCCGGTCCGGTTCAACCGCAGCAACATCTGTTCGTTCTCGCCGCTCGGCGAGTGCACTCCGGGGTCTCTCTATCTGACCGACGGGCGATCGCGCATGGCGGTCGTCCGCGTCTACAACCGCACCGGACGCATCCGCGTCCTCTATTACACCGCGGGAGCGCGGCGCTGGGAGGCATCGTGAAGAGGAATCCGGATCACCCCGATCTCTCCGGGCCACAGGAACATCCCCTCGACGGTCTCGCCCGAACCGACGTGGACCGGGCCGACCAGGCTTCCGGTCACGGAGCTCCCCGGGCCGATCTCGGCACCGTCGAAGAGAACCGACCCGTCGACTCGCGCGTCGGCGGCGATTCGCGCCCGCCCGACGACGGAGCGAGTCACCCCCTCGGGAACGGCCTCGGGGTCGGCCGCGAGGACCTTCGCGCCGCGGTCGAAGAAGCCCTCCGCCGGATCGAAATCGCGACGCGATTCGAGCGCCGAAAGCGAGGCCGCGACGACGTCGGCGGGCGTCCCGAGATCGAAGAAGCTCCCTTCGTGGAAGACGAGCCCGACCCTTTCCCGCCCTTCGGCGAGGAGGGGGAGCCAGAGGTCGTCGACGAGAGAGCGGGTCCCGGACGGAATGCGCGCGATCGCCCGCGGAGCGAGGATCGAGACGCCGGTGAAGAGGAGAGGGCACCCGGTGACGTCACCTCCGATCGAAACGAGGCGCGACCCGTCGGCGTGGAGCGGCGTGAAGCGCCGCGGATCCGGATTGGCGGTCACGAGCAGGGTCGCGGCGTTGCCGTCTCGGCGGTGCGCGCGGAGGAGCGCCGCGACGTCGGCGTCGATCTCCGCGTCCGCGTTCCAGATCGCCGCTTCCTCGTGTTCGAAGAACGCCTCGGCGTTTTTCACCGCGCCCGCGGTCCCGAGGATGACCGGCTCCCAGAAGAATCGGACCGCGGCGCCCGCCGCCCCGCTCTCGGCCAGGTGCTCCACGATCTGGCGGCCTTCATGATGAAGATTGACCGCGATCTGCGCGAATCCCTGGCGCACCAGCGACCGAAGCCGGCGGTCGACGAGCGGAACGTTCAGGAACGGGAAGAGCGCCTTCGGCCGGTCGAACGTGGCGGGGCGGAGCCGTGTCCCGAGCCCGGCGCAGAGAACGAGCGGCTTCATGCCTGGAAGACCATGTCCGGCGGGAGAGAAGGATCGCTCTCCCGCGCGCGCCGGTAGAGGCCGGCGTAGGAATCGCGGACGGCATGGCGCGGATCGAGCCCGAGATCGGTAGCCGCCGCCTCGATCGCGGAGGGCTCCCCCTCGATCTCGACGAAGGTCCCGATCGGAGTCTCGTCGAGCGCGACGACGCATCCCGCGAACCGGAATTCCTCCCGCCGCTTGTCGTAGCGGAATTTCGGGACGAACCCGAGCCGCTCGAGCACGCGTTCGAACGTCGCGGCATCGGCCACCTCGGTCTCGAGCTCCTCCCTCCGTTTGACGGCGCCCTCGAACGCGGCCCGTCCCTTGAACGTGACGAGCGCCCGACCGCGCGCCCGCCGGAGCCGCAGCGCCGTGCCCGACGCCAGGAGCCTGCCCGCGGCGTCGTCGAAGAGCACGTTGGATTCGAGGTGGATCCCGGAGAGGCGTTCGGCGCCGGAGAGGCGACGCCGGACCGCCGGGAGATCCGGAACGGGAATCTTGATCTCCGATTCTTCGGAGGAGCCGGGAGCGGTCACGGACGACGAACGCGGCAAGCGGTCAAGGGCGATCGCGGCGAGCGGTCATGGAAGGAGGCGCTGCGCGATCTCCTGGGCTCGCCGGCCGTCCACCTTTCCCTTGTACCGCGACATGAGCTCCTTCATCACCGCGCCGACTTCCTTCTTCGAGGTCAGCGAGCGCTCTTCGATGATCCCCTTGACGGCGCTCTCGAGCTCCTGCTCGGAAAGCCCCTGCGGCAGATACCCGTTCAGGATCTCGAGCTCGGCCGTCTCGGCGTCGACGAGATCCGAACGTCCTCCCTTGGCGTACTGCTCGATCGAATCCTTCCGCTGCTTGACGCCGCGGCGGATCACGGCCTCGATCTCCTCGTCGGTGAGATCGCGGTGCGCCTGGATCTTCTCGTTCTTGAGCGCCGAAAGGAGAAGGCGAAGCGTCGAGACGCGCGGCTTGTCTCCCGCGCGCATCGCGTCCTTCACGTCCGATTCGATCTTCTTCAACATCTCGGGCACGCGGCAACACTATCGCACCCGAAAGGGCGGCGAAAGCGCGGCGGGCGCCTTCTTCCTGTGAGATAAATGTCCTTCCTCGAGATCCGCCGTCGCCCTTCGGAGCCTCGGCGAAAGAGGGTCGAAAGCGGACGCGTGAAGAAGGCGGCAGCATGACGGCGATCGCGCGGCGGTTCATCGTCGGCACGGCCGGCCACATCGATCACGGGAAGACCGCCCTCGTGCGCGCGCTCACCGGGATCGACGCCGACCGGCTGCCGGAGGAGAAGGCGCGCGGCATCACCATCGATCTCGGCTTCGCGCACCTCTCGCGCGGCGACTCGCGGATCGGCTTCGTCGACGTGCCGGGGCACGAGCGCTTCGTGCGCAACATGCTCGCGGGGGCGGGAGGAATCGACGCGGTGCTCCTCGTCGTCGCGGCCGACGAGAGCGTGAAGCCGCAGACGCGCGAGCACTTCGCGATCGTCCGCCTCCTCGGAATTCCCCGCGGCGTGATCGCGCTCACGAAGATCGACCGCGTGTCCGACGACGTCGCCGCGGTCGCGGAGCTCGAGACGCGGGAGCTCGTCGCCGGATCGTTCCTCGAGGGAGCGCCGATCCTGCGCGTCTCCGCCAGGAGCGGCGCCGGTGTCGGCGAGCTCGCCGACACCCTGTTCGCCGTCGCGAACGCCTCGGCGTCGAACCGCGACCGCAAGCCGCTGCGCCTCCCGGTCGACCGGGCATTCTCGATCGCCGGGTTCGGCCCGGTCGTGACGGGAAGCCTCGTCGACGGCACGCTGACGGCCGGCCAGAAGGTCGAGATCCTGCCCGAGCGAATCGAAGCGCGCGTCCGGCGCGTCGAGGTCCACGACGAGGCGGTCGAGACCGCGCGCGCGGGCGAACGGACGAGCGCGAACCTCGCGGGAGTCGAGCGGGAGCAGCTCCGCCGCGGGCAGATGATCGTCGCCCCCGGGTCGATCGTTCCCTCCTCTCGCCTGCTCGTGCGCCTCGCAATGCTTCCGGAGGCCCCGCCGCTCGAGAACGGCGACGAGATCGCGTTCCATCACTTCGCGTCGGAGCACGTCGCGCGGGTGCGCCTGTGGGACGCGATTCCCGCGGGCGGGAGCGGAGCGGCGCTCCTGACGCTCGAGACACCCGTCGCGGCGCGCGGCGGA
>DASTIQ010000332.1 GCA_035717485.1 Thermoanaerobaculia bacterium
GGCGCCGGCGGCATGGGAGAGGTCTATCGGGCGCGCGACACGCGGCTCGGGCGCGACGTCGCCGTCAAGGTTCTCCCCGCCGAGTTCGCCGCGGACCGGAACCGGATCGCGCGGTTCGAACAGGAAGCGCGCGCCGCCTCCGCGCTCGACCACCCCAACGTGATCTCGATCTTCGACATCGGCTCGGCGGACGAGACGGTCTACATCGCGATGACGCTCGTCGACGGGCGAAGCCTTCGGGACGCGATGGACTCCGGACCGATCCCCGTGAAGAAGCTTCTCGACGTCGCCGCCCAGATCGCCGACGGGCTCGCCAAGGCGCACGCGACCGGCATCGTTCACCGCGATCTCAAGCCCGAGAACGTCATGCTGTCGCGGGACGGATTCGTCAAGATCCTCGATTTCGGCCTCGCGAAGCTCGTCCGCCCGGAAGCCGAGGGCGTGTCGAGCATCCCGACGGCGGCGCCGTCCGACACCGCTCCCGGCGTCGTGATGGGGACGATCGAATACATGTCGCCCGAGCAGGCGGGCGGGGGAACCGTCGACTTCCGGTCCGATCAGTTCTCCCTCGGCACGATCGTCTACGAGATGGCGACCGGGAAGAAGCCGTTCTCGAGGAAGACGGCGGCGGAGACGCTCGTCGCGATCCTCCGGGAGGAGCCGGAACCCGTGGGCATCGGAAACCCCGCCCTTCCCGGAGCGATTCGCGACATCGTCGAACGCTGCCTCGCCAAAGACCCCGAGGAGCGTTACGGATCGACGAAGGACCTCGCGCGCGATCTCCGGAACCTTCTAGCGCGCCTCTCCGGGTCGATCGCGAGCCCGACCCTCCCCGGCGCCCTTGCGAAAGCGACCCGCACGCCCGCCGGGAAAAACCCGGCGGTGACGGCGGCGCTCCTTCTCCTCGGACTCGCCCTCGGCGCGGCCGGTTACCGCCTGCTGGCGGGCGCGGGGACCCGGCCGGGGACCGCCCCGTCGTTCCGCCGCGTGACCTTCCAGCGCGGGAACATCCTCCACGCGCGCTTCGCTCCCGACGGACAGACGATCGTCTACAGCGCGGCGTGGGAAGACCGCTCGACGGACGTCTTCACGACGGCGGTCGATGGCACGGAGTCGCGGTCGCTCGGTTTCGGTAACGACGATCTCGCGGCGGTCTCGGCCGACGGCGGCCTTCTGCTCAATCGGCGGAAGACGAATCTCCGAGCGGCGATCGGCATCGGAACGCTCGCGTCCGCCCCGCTCGCCGGGGGAGCGGCGCGCGATCTCGTCGAGAGCGTGCACGGCGGCGACTGGTTCCCCGGGGGGACGGTCGCGGTCTGGAAGCACATTTCTTTCGACCACGACGCGCTCGAGTTCCCCGCGGGAACGCGGAGGCTCGACGGCGTCTCCTCGGCGCCGCGAGTGTCGCGGGACGGTACGCGGATCGCCGTCGGAAGGGGAACGCGGGACACGGAGGAAATCGACGTCCTGGATCGATCGGGAAAACTCCTGTGGGCCCTGAAAACGGCTCCCGACGGCCTCGCCTGGCATCCGAGCGGAGAGATCTGGTACTCGCGGTCGGCCGGCGACGGTCCCGGGCTCTTCGCGGCGTCCCGGGGAAATCCGCCGCGCACGATCCTGCGATCGGCGGGATGGATCCTTCACGACATCGCGCCCGACGGCCGCCTGCTGCTCGAACGCGCGATCGCACGCCAGGCGGTGCGCATCCGGGAGGGAGGAGAGGCGCGGGAGCGCGAGATGTCGTGGCTCGACGGATCGACCCTCGCCGGGGTTACCGCCGACGGCCGCACGATCCTCTTCTCCGAAACGTCAGAAGCGGGCGGACGGCGCGGAGGCGTGTACTCGCGGGCCACGGACGGTTCCCCCGCCGTCCGGCTCGCCGACGGAACGGCGATGGCGTTCTCGGAGGACGGCCGATGGGCCTTCGTCCGAAGCACCGACGTGCCTCCCCGCTACTCCTTCGTCCCGAGCGGAGCGGGAGAAACGAAGCTCGTGGATTTCGGCGGAGAGCACGTCGAGTCCGCGATCTTCCTTCCGGGAACGGAGCCCCGGCTCGTCGCGACCGTCGGCGACAGCCCCGACCGCGGGCGGCTGGAGCTCGTGACGGCATCGGGACGCCGTCCCCTGGGAATCTCCCCGGGCTTCTACCCGAACATGGCGGCGACGTCCCCGGACGGCGGGTCGATCGCCTTCGCCACCGGCCCGAAAGAGATCGCGCTCTGCGGCCTCGATCGGGCCGCCTGCCGGCGGATTTCGATGAAGGGCGGCGCCGACCAGCCGATCCAGTGGAGCGGCGACGGGCGCTACCTCTACTTGCGCGACCTGGAAGCGATCCCCTCGCACGTCGTCCGCTTCGAGATCGCGGACGGCACGGAGGCGGCCTGGCTGACGCTCGGCCCCGAAGATCTCGCGCGCTATATCGGAATCGGCGCGATCTTTCTCTCGCGCGACGGCCGCGAGTACGCCTACAACGCCCGCGAAGTCCTCGATTCGGCTCTCTTCGTCGTCGAAGGGCTGAGATGACGCTCGCCGCGGGATCGCGCCCGGGAACCTTCGAGACCGCGCCTTCTCTCGGTGCGGGGGACCCCCCGTCGCTCTTTTCCGCGAGCTCTGGCGCGGCGGCGAGACTCCCATGACGCTCGCCGCAGGAACGAAGCTCGGTCCTTACGAAATCCTCTCCCCGCTCGGCGCCGGCGGCATGGGCGAGGTCTACCGGGCGCGCGATAAGAAGCTGAACCGCGACGTCGCGATCAAGGTCCTTCCGGAATCGCTCGCCCGCGACGCGGACGCCCTCGCCCGCTTCGAGCGGGAGGCCCACTCC
>DASTIQ010000333.1 GCA_035717485.1 Thermoanaerobaculia bacterium
CGGCCTTCCTGTGGGACACCGGAAGGATCGATCCCGGCAATCGCGCGATGGAGGAGGCGCTCGCAAAATTCCCCGACGTCGCCGAGCTGCACGCGAGCTACGGCGAGCATCTGGCGATCCAGGGACGCTTCGAGACGGCCGCGCGGGAGCTCGAGCGCGCGCGCTCTCTCGGAGCCGGCTCCGCCGATCTCCTGATCGCGCTCGGGAACGCCCACTGGAGCGCCGGCGACCTCGACCGGGCGCGCGAGCGGCTCACCGAGGCGGCGGAAGCCGAGCCGCCGTCGTCGGCCGCGCAGCTCGCGCTCGGCCGGTTCCTGCTCTGGACGGGCCGCCCGGACGAAGCGGTCGTTCATCTCGAGAACGCCGCGCGCGACGAGCCCGAGGCCGAAAGCCGGCAGATGCTCCTCGGCCGCGCGCTCGCCGCCGCCGGCCGGCTCGCCGAGGCCGAATCCCGATTCCGCCGCGCGGCGGCGCTCTCGAAGTCTTCCGCCCCGCACGTGGCTCTCGCCCAGACTCTCGCGCGCGAGGGGAAGAAGGAGGACGCGCAGCGGGAGGCGGAGGTCGCGAAGCGTCTCTACGACGCCGAGCGCGCGGACGAGCTCGCCCGCGGATCGCACCACGTCCAGATGAATCTCGCCTGGGAGGAGCTCGAGCACGGCCAGCCCGCGCGGGCGCTCCGGCGATTCGAAGCGATGCCGGACGCCCCCGACGTCCTCGAAGGGCGGGGCGCCGCGCTCTCCCGTCTCGGACGGCACCGCGAGGCGATCCAGGTCCTCGAGCGCGCGAGCGCGGAGGATCCCGCCGACGCCCGGATCCGCGCGCGCCTGTCGCGCGAGTACGCCGAGAGAGGCCGCCGATGATCCTCGCGCTCGCGGCCCTCGCCGCCGCGGTTCCGGCCGCCGCGAGCCCCGCTCCCTCGGCTTCCGCGGGCTGCCCGATCACGCTGACCGACGTCGCCCGGAAATCGGGGATCGACTTCCGGCACGAGCGCGGAGCGACGCCGCAGCGGCGGCTCCCCGAGACGATGGGATCGGGCGTCGCGTGGCTCGACTACGACGCCGACGGATGGATGGACCTCTACGTCGTCCAGTCCGGCCCGTTTCCGCCGACGGGAAGCGCCGCGGCCGGCGACCGGCTGTATCGCAACAACCACGACGGGACGTTCACGGACGTCACGCAGAAGGCCGGCCTGCGCGACACGGCGTACGGCATGGGGGCGGCGGCGGCCGATTACGACAACGACGGCTTCCCGGATCTCTACGTCACCAATTTCGGCGCCAACATCCTCTACCACAACAACGGGGACGGGACGTTCACGGACGTCACGGCGCGGGCCGGCGTGGCCGCGTCCGGCTGGAGCACGAGCGCGGCGTGGGCGGACGTCGACGGCGACGGCTTCCTCGACCTCTTCGTCGCCCGCTACGTCGACTACTCGGTCGAGAAGGATTACTTCTGCGGAAACGTCGCCGCCGGCGTGCGCGACTATTGCCATCCGAGCGTCTATCCCCCCGCGTCGGGGATCCTGTATCGGAACAACGGAAACGGAACCTTCACGGACGTCACGAAGGAGGCGGGGGTGGGGGCGCCCGGCAAGGAGCTCGCCGTCGGCTTCCTCGACTTCGACCTCGACGGCAAGCCCGATCTCTTCGTCGCCAACGACACGGTGGGGAATTTCCTGTTCCACAATCTCGGGCACGGAAAGTTCGAGGACGTTTCGCTCACGTCCGGGACGGCCTTCAGCCTGGAAGGGAAGCCTCAGGGCGGAATGGGCGTCGGGGCGGCCGACTTCGACGGCGACGGACTTCCCGATCTCGTCGTCACCTACTTCGATTTCGAGCTGAACGGCTACTACCACAATCTCGGATCGGGCGTGTTCGAGGACCTCACGGTGCCCTCCGGTTTCGGCGGTCCGTCGCTCAACTTCCTCGCCTTCGGAATCGGCGTTCTCGACCTCGACGACCGCGGCGTCCTCGACGCCTACATCGCCAACGGCCATCTGCAGGATCCGACGAGGCGCGAGAACACGACCTACGCGGAACGGGACTTCCTGATGTGGAACGACGGCCACGGCCGGTTTCACGAGCAGGGATGCGGCCCGGCGTTCGACCAGGCGTTCGTCGGGCGCGGCGTCGCGGTCGCCGATTACGACAACGACGGCGATCCCGACGTCGCGGTCTCGAACTCGGGCGGACCGCTGCAGCTCCTTCGCAACGACGGGACGCACGGTCGCTGGGCCGGAGTCGTGCTCGTCGGGACGCGCTCGAACCGCCAGGGGATCGGCGCCCGTCTCACGGCCGAGCTGCCGAGCGGACGGAAACTGACGCGCTGGGTGCAGTCGGGGGACAGCTATCTGTCCTCGTCGGACCCGCGCGTGCTCTTCGGACTCGGCGGCGAGGCGTCGATCCGATCGCTGACGATCGACTGGCCCTCCGGCACCGTCCAGCGCGTCGGACCCGTCGCCGCCGGACAATACACGAAAATTACGGAACCCCGGACGCCCTGACGGCCGAGCGCCGGCCGCCGCCGCGCCGTTCGTCCTTCAGCCCGCGAGCTGCCGGAAGAATTCCGCGAGCCCTTTCGCGGAGCCGCGGCCGTTGAACGTCACCTCGATCGCCCCTTTCGCCGCGCCGCGCCCGAGAGGGCCGACCGTGATGCCGGGAGCGGGAGCCGCGGCTCTCGGGCGCCGCAGCGGCGCGATTCCCGCCTTCCGGCGGAGCCGGGAGAGCTCGGGAGCGAAGAGCTTGACGCCGAAGCGCTTCCGGATCGCGTCGATGATCTGCGAGCCGGTCATCTTTCCCGCGCGGAGCATCTTCTGCGCTTCGCGCTGCGCCGAGGCCCGGTCGATGCCGAGCTTGCGCCGCGCCTCCCGGATCGCCGGCAGCGGAACGTCCTTTCTCTTCAGGCGCCGGGCGGCCGCCTTCTTGAGCTGGCGCTCGTTCAGCGACTTGTCGGCCCGGAGCATGGTCACGAGCTGTGTCACAAGAGTCTTATCGGTCATATTCGCTCCCCGGACGGCAGGATAACAGAGCGGCAAGCGCGATGTGACAAGACCGGAGGAATCAGCTCGGACGCGACGGAATCACGGCGAGCACGAGCCCCGTCACCGCGACGCCCGCGGACTCCCAGCGCCACGACGGGGGGCGGAGGAGAAGGAACCCCGCGACGCCCGCCGCCACGAGCGCGAGCCCGATCTTTTTCATCAGCCGATCCTTCCGGAGCCCGGATCATTCACGGTCCCCGGCCGGTCAGGTGAATCCTGCCGGCCGCGCGGCACGGAGCGACGCGATGGACCCGAAGCGGCCGGTGGTACCCGCGAAATATCTTTCGTCGAGGCGAAGAAGGCCGCCGAAAGCGATGTCTCGGCATCGGCGAGGCGGGCTTCTGCAGCATTTCGCCGGAAAAGATCCGCGGGGACGCCGGAGGCGCTCATGGATGCGGGCTCTAACGTAGGATACGCGAAATGCCTCTCGAAAAGACGCTGCGGACGCGGGACCTCGTCCTGTTCAACGTGGCCGCGATCGTCGGAATGCGATGGGTCGCGCTCGCGGCGCATTCCGGTCCGTCGTCGATCGGGCTCTGGGTCCTCGCGGCGTTCGCCTTCTTCGTTCCGCAGGGGCTCTGCGTCACCGCGCTCTGTTCCGCGATCCCCGAGGAAGGCGGGCTCTACGTGTGGGCGAGGGAGGCGTTCGGGCCGCGGCAGGGTTTCGTCGCGGGCTGGCTCTACTGGACGTCGAACATCCTGTATTTCCCGACGCTCACGCTTTCGACGGTCGTCTTCGCGCTCTACGTGTTCAACCTCCGGTTCGCCGCCCTCGAGAACAGTCGCGCCTACACCGCGGGGGCGTCGCTCGTTCTTCTCGCGGTCGCGCTCGCCTTCAACATCGTCGGCCTGAACACGGGCAAGTGGGTCCAGAACGTCGGCGGCCTCGCGCAATGGATCCCGTCGGCGGTGCTCCTCGCGGTCGGAGTCGTCGCGCTCGCGACCGCCGGGTCGGCGACGCCGATTCCCGCGCGCTCGCTCTTTCCGTCGCTCGCGCGGAAGGACACGATCATCTTCTTCGCGCAGATCTGCTTCGGCTTCGCCGGGCTGGAGCTCGCCCCCATGATGGCCGGCGAGGTGCGCGATCCGAAGCGCACGTTCCCGCGCGCGATCTGGATCTCCGGCCTGACGATCGCCGCGTGCTACATCCTCGGCACCCTGTCGATGCTCTGGGCGCTCCCTTCCGAGAAGGTGTCGATCATCGCCGGCGTCAACCAGGCGATCGCGCAGGCGGGCGCCGCGCACGGTCTCCGGTGGATCGGACCTCCGGTCGCGCTGCTCATGACGCTCGCCGGACTGGGCGGCCTCGGCGCGTGGCTCGTCGGCACGGCGCGGCTCCTCTTCGTCGGCGGCCTCGACCGGTACCTTCCCCCCGTGTTCGGACGCACGCACCCGCGGTGGAAGACGCCCTACGTCGCGCTTCTCGTCCAGGCGGGGCTGTCGGCGCTCTTCATCCTCGCGGCGACGCAGGGGTCGACCGTCCACACGGCCTATCTCATCCTCGTCGACGCGACGCTCATCGTCTATTTCATTCCGTATCTCTACATGTTCGCCGCGGCGATCCGGCTCCGCCGCACGATCAGGAGCGCGGCGGGCGCGATCCCCGTCCCGGGAGGAGACGCCGGAAGCTGGGTCGTCAACGGCATCGGGTTCGCGACGACGCTCCTCGCGATCCTGCTCGCGCTCGTTCCGCCCTCGGACGAGGCGGGAAAGACCGCCTTCTTCCTGAAGGTCTTCGGCGGGTCCTTCGGATTCGTCGTGGCGGGATTCGTGTTCTACGCCTGGGCCGAACGCCGTCGGACCGCCGCGGGAGCGGGCCCCGGGACCGGGAGCGCGTGACGGCCCGCTCGCTGCCGACCTGAGCCTCCGCGAGCCCGGGCGGGCCGGACGGTGCGGAGAGCCTTCACGGTCGAGGAGGGCGCCGCGTCGAGCGGCGCGAAGCGTCCGCTTCGACCCGGCGGGTGGACCAACCCGACTCCCTGCCGTAGGCGACCGGCGGCCGGGGGGCTGCCGGTCGACTCTTGAGATAGATTCGGCGGCCGGAGGAACGCGATGTTTTCCGAATTCCGCAACGAACCCCTGACCGACTTCACCGCCGAGGCGAACCGCCGCGCGTTCGCGGACGCTCTCGAGCGGGTGCGCGGAAGACTTCCGCTCGAAGGCCGCCTCTTCGTGGGCGGCCGATGGACGTCCGGGGCGGCCACGTTCGAGTCCCGCAACCCGTCCCGCAAGGACGACGTGATCGGCCGCTTCGCGAAGGGCACGCGCGCCGACGCGCTTCGCGCGGTCGACGCCGCCTTCGACGCGTTCGCGGCGTGGAGGAACACGCCGTCCGACGACCGGAGCCGGCTCCTCGTCCGGATCGCCGCGATCCTCCGGAACCGCAAGCACGAGTTCTCCGCGATGATGTCGCTCGAGGCGGGGAAGACCTGGCCGGAAGCGGACGGCGACACCGCCGAGGCGATCGACTTCTGCGAGTTCTACGCGCGCGAAATGCACCGGCTCTCCGAGCCGCAGCCGCTCACCCCCGTTCCCGGCGAGCGCGGCACGCTCGAATTCCTCCCGCTCGGCGTCGGGGCGATCATTCCGCCCTGGAACTTCCCGCTCGCGATCCTCGCCGGAATGACGACCGCGGCGATCGTCTCCGGCAACACCGTGGTGCTGAAGCCGGCCTCCGACACCGCGGGGATCGCGACGATGTTCGTGGAGGCCGCGATCGAGGCGGGCGTTCCCGCGGGCGTCCTGAACTTCGTCACCGGCCCGGGGGCCGAGGTCGGAGACGCGCTCGTCGAATCGCCGAAGGTCCGGTTCATCGCGTTCACGGGATCCAAGACCGTCGGGCTGGAGATCAACGAGAAGGCGGCGAAGGTGCCGAAGGGGCAGATCTGGATCAAGCGGGCGATCCTGGAAATGGGCGGCAAGGACTTCATCCTCGTCGACGAGACCGCGGACCTCGACTCGGCCGCGGCCGGCGTCGTCGCCTCCGCCTTCGGTTTCCAGGGGCAGAAGTGCTCCGCCTGCTCCCGGCTGATCGTCGTCGATTCCGTGCACGATGAGCTCGTCGCGAAGGTCGTCGAGAAGACGAAGGCTTTGAAGCTCGGGCCGGCGGACGACCCCGCCTCGAGCGTCGGTCCCGTCATCAACGCCGGCGCCCAGCGGAAGATCCTCGAGTACGTGGAGGCCGGGAAGAAGGAAGGCAAGCTCCTCGCGGGCGGCGGCGCCGGCCCCGATTCGGGCTTCTACGTGCAGCCGACGGTCATCGACGACGTCTCGCGGGACGCGAAGATCGCCCGCGAGGAGATCTTCGGCCCGGTGCTCGCCATTCTCCGGGCCCGCGACTTCGACGAAGGCGTGGCCCTCGCCAACGACACGGAGTACGGCCTCACCGGAGCGCTCTACTCCCGCGACCCGGCACGGATCGCCCGCGGGAAACGGGATCTCTTCTGCGGAAATCTCTACGTGAACCGGAAATGCACCGGCGCGCTCGTCGGCGCGCATCCCTTCGGCGGCTTCAACATGTCGGGAACCGATTCGAAGGCGGGCGGCCGCGAATACCTCTATCTCTTCACCCAGGCCAAGGCGATCGCGGAGAAGATCTCCGAGACCGCCCCCGCGACGTCGGGCGAGAAGAGCAAGGGCTTCTAGCGGGCGAGGAGAACCGCCCGGCTCGCGAGGAGCCGGGCGGCAGGATTTCCCGGTCCGGGCCGGTTACTTGCCGGGCGGCGCCTCTCCCGTCGGAATCGGCGGGAGCTTCCGCTTCCCGAGCTCCGCGTTGATCGGATCGAGATCGCTCTTCGAAACGGCGTCGACTTCCTTCGCCACGTCCGCCAGCTCGCGGCGGAGCGCCTCGACCCGCTCCACCTGGTACGCGGCCGGCTTGCCTTCCCAGCTCATGAGCGCTCCGTAGACCTCGTCCAGGTGTTCGCGGATCCGCTCCTCGCCCGTGATCGCGCCCCCTTCCTTCGTCGCGACGATCTCCTTCTTGATCTCGTCGAGCCGGCCGGCCGCCGCGTCGAGCCTCTTCTTCAGGGCGTCGGTGTCCGGAAGCCCCTTCGCGGCCCGCAGGACCCCCGCGCGCGCCCCGTCGATCCGGTCGTTCAAGGCGCTCATCTCGCCGAACAGCGCATGCGCCTTCATCACGGCGTCGAACTGCTCTTTTCGCTCGGCCGGCCCGTACGGGGCGCGCCGGTCGACGGCGACTTCGAACTTCTGCTCGATCGTCTCGCCCCCCTTGGTCAGCCGTGCGGTGTACGTTCCGGGCGGCACCCGAGGTCCGAGAGACGAATTGAAGGCGAGTTGCGCCGCCCTCGGCACCCGCGGCGGAGGAACCTGCATCGACCAGAAGACGCGGTTGATGCCGCGCCGCTTGCTCGCGGCAATCGAGTCGATCACCTTCCCGTCCGCGTCGAGGATTTCGAGCTTGATCGGGCCGAAGAGGTGGCGGGTCCGCTGGTAGTAGGTGATCACGGCCCCGCCGGTCGGGTTCGGCCCGACGAACGTCGCGTCGCCTTCCACCCAGCCGCCGTTGGACGGCATTCGCTGCTGGACGACGCGCCCCGGGAGGAACGCCGCGTTCCTGCCGAGCGTGTCGGCGGCGAGGCTCCGCAGGGGCGTGATGTCGTCGACGATCCAGATCCCCCGCCCGTGCGTCGCGAGCACGAGGTCGTTGTCCCGCGGATGGATCTGGAGATCGCGCACCGCGACGTCCGGGAAGTCGCCTCCCTTGAACTGCGCCCACGTGGCGCCGCCGTCCACCGAGATCCAGAGACCGAACTCGGTCCCGAGGAAGAGGAGCGACGGCTTGACCGTGTCTTCCTTGATGACGTGCGCGTATCCGCGGATCCCCTGCTCCGGTCCCGCGATCCGCGTCCATGTCTTCCCGAAATCGGTCGTGCGGTACGCGAACGGGCGGATGTCGCCGACCGTGTGGAAGTCGAACGTCGCGTAGGCCGTCCCCGGCTGGAACCGCGAGGCCTCCACCCACGTCACCCACGGCGCCGGCGGCAGTCCCTTCACGTTTCCGACGACGTTCGTCCACCCCTTTCCGCCGTCCCGCGTCAACTGCAGGTTACCGTCGGAGGTGCCGACCCACAGCACGTTCGCGTCCTTCGGGGACTCGGAGACCGAGTAGATCGTCGTGAACTCCTCGGCCGCGGAGTTGTCGACGGTGATTCCACCCGAGAGCTCCTGCTTCTGCTTCTCCGGATCGTGCGTCGTGAGATCGGGAGAGATCCGGTCCCAGGTCAGGCCGTGGTCGCGCGAACGGAAGAGGTACTGCGCGCCGAGGTAGATCGTTCCCTTTTCGTTGGGCGACGGATAGATCGGCGCGTTCCAGTTGAAGTGCAGCTTCTGCTTGTATCCCGCCTTCGGCTGGATGTCGCGCTGCGTGCCGGTCCGCCGGTCGTACCGCGTGATGTGCCCGCCCTGGGCCTCCGAGTACACCGCGTCCGGGTCCGACGGATCCGGGATCGTCCAGAATCCGTCGCCGTTCGGGATCGGCGTCCACCGGGAGTTGGAGATTCCGCCGGGATGCGCCGAGTCCCCGAACCACGAGCTGTTGTCCTGGATTCCGCCGTACACCTGGTACGGATCGCGGTCGTCGAGCGCCACGTGGTAGAACTGGGAGACCGGCAGGTTCATCGAATGCCGCCAGCGGTTGCCGCCGTCCTCCGAGATCCACAGCCCGCCGTCGTCCCCCGCGATCGCGTGCTTGACGTTGTCGGGATCGATCCAGATCTCGTGCCAGTCGCCGTGGCCTCCCCCTCCCGTGTAGGAGAAGCTCTTTCCGCCGTCCTCGCTGACGGTGATCGAGCCGCCCGGCTTGAAGACGTGATCGGCGTTGGTGGGGTCGACGACGAGGCGGCCGAAGTAGAAGGGCCGCCAGATCATGCTCTGGCCGTGGTCGCGCGCTTCCCACGTCTTTCCGCCGTCGCCGGACCAGTACAGCGCGGAATGGACCGACTCGATCAGCGCGTACACGATCTGAGGATTCGAGGGCGCGATGACCGTTTCGACGCGCCCCCACGGTTTGCCGGGCAGCCCCGCGTTCGTCCGGGACGTCATCTCCGTCCAGCTCTTCCCGCCGTCCTCCGAGCGGAAGAGGCCGCTGCCGCTCGGCGCATTCGGGCCATCGCCCCCGGATCGGAACGTCCAGCCCTTCCGGCGGAAGTCCCACATTCCCGCCATCAGCACGTCGGGGTTCTTCGGGTCCATGGTCACGGACGAACAGCCCGTCGAGAGATTCGCTCCCTTGAGGACGAGGCTCCAGTTCTTTCCGCCGTCGTTCGTCTTGTAGAGACCCCGGTCGGCGCTGTCGCTCCACAGCTTTCCCGGGACGCACGCATAGACCGTGTCGCTCCGCTTCGGGTCGACGAGCACGCGCACGATGTGCTCGGAGTTCGGCAGGCCCATGTTCGTCCACGTTTCGCCCCCGTCGGTGGACTTGTAGATCCCGTCGCCGACCGAGACGGAGTTGCGCATCCAGGATTCGCCGGTTCCCACCCAGACCGTTTTCGGGTGGGACGGGTCGATCGTGATCGCGCCGATGGACTGGACCGGCTGCTTGTCGAAAACCGGTTTGAACGTCGTCCCGCCGTCGAATGAGCGCCAGACGCCGCCGCTCGCGGCGCCGACGTAGACCGTCGTCTTCCCTCCTTCGTTCCTCGCCGCGATCGCGGCGATCCGGCCGCTCATCGCCGCCGAACCGATGTTGCGCGCGCCGAGCCCCGAAACCGTGCCGGAGTCGAAGACCGGCGGCCTCGCCGCGGCGGGGGCCGGCGGAGCCGAAGCGGCGAGCGCCGGCGCTCCGGGAGCGGCCTTGATCGACAGGACGATCGGCGTTCCCGCCGGAGGGAACGTGAACAGCAAGTCCTCGACGTCGACGTTCGCCTCCGCGTGCTGGACGTCGTAGCGCTGCCGGCCTCCTCCTCCGGGCTGGCTCTGCTCGATCGAGAACGGAAACCAGGCGCCGTCGATCTGCCCGTAGCTCCCGAGGTCGCTGTCCGTGATCTGCTCGGCCCCGCGCACGCGCGTGATCGTCTCGGTGCGGATCTCGAGGAAATAGTCCGGGTCGAGATAGACGTATTCGGTATTGCCCCCCTTGAGGTTGACACGGAGTTTCAGGGCCGGCGTGCCGTCGATGTCCTCCGTGCCGAGGTACTCGACGGTGTGTCCCTTCTGCTTCCAGTCGACGAGCGGCCCTTCGATGTCGGCCTGCTCCGCGAGCTGCCGGTTTTCGTCGGCAGTGTGCTTCTGCGCATCGCGCCGCCCCTGGAACGGCTGGAGATTCCACCCTTCCTTGCCGTCGTACGCGTCGACGGCGGTCAGGCCCTGGAGCGTCACCTCCTGCCGGATCATGCCGGGCCTCTTCTGGACCTGCCCGAAGACCGCCTCGATCTGGTTGTCGCCGAACGCGAACGTCACCTTCCCGGTGAGGCGAAGAGAATGAATCGCCTTCAGCTTCTCTTCGCCGCCGCGGGCCGCGACGTTCTTCGCGACGATCTCGTCGACCGTCAGCGGCGACGGGGCGGCCGCCCGGACGCCGGGCAACGCCGACCCCAGCAGGAGGAGAGCGATCGGGAAACGAAGCGAGAACCGCATGGAGAACCTCCGAAAGTCAATGAACCGGTCGCGCGGACGCGCGAGCCCGAGAGCCCGCCTCCGCGCCATTTCGGCGCCCGGAGAACGATGTGGGTCGAAGATGCACCTTCCCGAACTACGGAGTCAAACGATAAAGGTTTCCCCGGCGCCGGCCGCTCGCCGTAGACTGCCGCCCGCGTGAAGAAACGGAAGCCGCCGAGCCGGCGAAGCTCGTCCGGCGCCGACGGCGACCTGAGAGCGGACTCCCGCGCGCTGAGGACCTTCGCTCTCCGCTTTCCGGGCGCGACCGAGGATTTCCCATGGGGCGAGCGCGTCGTGAAAGCCGGCGGGAAAGTCTTCGTGTTCCTCGGCCTCGACCCCGTCCGCGGCGGCCCGCTGGCCCTCTCGGTCAAGCTGCCGCAGTCGGCGGAAGAGGCGCGGGACCTGCCGTTCGTCCGGCCCACGGGATACGGCCTCGGGAAAGCCGGATGGGTCACCGCGACGTTCGAGCCGCCGGCACGCGCCCCGATCGGTCTCCTCGAGGCCTGGATCGCCGAGAGCTATCGCGCGGTCGCGCCGAAGAAGCTCGTCGCCGTTCTCGACGACGCCCGGCGGCCATCGCGGACGAACTGAGATCCGCCCCAGGGACCCGCGGTCACTCGCCGAGCCGGCGAAGCTCCTTCCTCGCTTCCGTGTGGTCGGGGTCGAGCCGGAGTGCATCGCGAAGCGCCGTCACCGCTTCCGCGCGGCGGCCGACCTTCTCGTAGAGCACCCCGAGCGTCCACTGCGCGTCGGCCCACGTCGGGGCATCGGGCGGCGGAGGGGATGCGAGATACCGCTTCAGGTGCTCGATCCCCTCCTCGAGCCCGCTGCCCGAGAGCCGGGCGATCGCGCCGAGCTGGAAATGCGCGATGGGGCCGACGTCCGGATCCTCCGAGAGGGCGAGCCACGTCCGCCGCGCCTCCTCGAAGCGCCCCTGGTCGACGAGCAGCGCGCCGAGCCCGGCGCGCGCCTCCGAGTTCCGGGGATCGGCCTCGAGGGCGGACCGGTACTCGGCTTCGGCGCGGGAGAGCTCCTTCTCGCGCGTGAAGAGCACGCCGAGGGCGACGTGGCCGCGCGCCGGATCGAGCCTCGCGATCGCCTCCGCCTGCTCGCGCGCCCGCCCGGTCCCGCCGCCGGCGATTCCGGGAGCCTCGAGGTAATACGTGAACAGGGCGAGCCGCGCTTCGACGTCCTCGGGGGCGAGCGCGACCGCCTTTTCGAACGCCTCGCGGCACTTCTTCGCGAGGCGGTATCGCGAAAGGAGAGGGGCGGTGCGGGCGCGCATGCCGTAGGCTTCCCCGACGACGCGCCAGAGCGCCGCGTCGCCGGGAGCGTCGACCAGAGCGGCCTCGGCGATCGCCGAGGCGCCGTCGGCGTCGCCGGCGCGGATCCGGGCCTCCGCGCGGTCGGCGGGGGAAAGCGTATCGGCCGGCGGAGCGGCCGCCCGGACCGCCGGCGCGGCCGCCGCCGCCAGGACCAGAAGGGAAACGGCCGAGAACCTCATGCCCGCCTCCGGCGATTGTTCGGAACGGAACGATTCTATCGCGGGACCGGAAGACGGGGAGCCCGGTGCCTCGCCGGAGAGGCGCCGCTCCTCGCGGCGGATGGCGTCGGCGCCGCCCTCGGGGCCGCCCGGCGCGCCTGCCGGCGGCCGCGATCCGCGAGGCGTGACGCCCGGAGTATCCTTCCGGGCGCATGTTCCTCGG
>DASTIQ010000334.1 GCA_035717485.1 Thermoanaerobaculia bacterium
AACCGGAGGAAGGTGGGGATGACGTCAAGTCCTCATGGCCTTTATGTCCAGGGCTACACACGTGCTACAATGGCCGGTACAAACCGACGCAAGAGCGCAAGCTGGAGCAAATCGGAAAAAGCCGGTCTCAGTTCGGATTGGAGTCTGCAACTCGACTCCATGAAGCTGGAATCGCTAGTAATCGCGGATCAGCACGCCGCGGTGAATACGTTCCCGGGCCTTGTACACACCGCCCGTCACATCACGAAAGTCGGCTGTACCAGAAGCCGGTGGGCTAACCCGCAAGGGAGGTAGCCGTCTAAGGTATGGTCGGTAATTGGGGTGAAGTCGTAACAAGGTAGCTGTAGGAGAACCTGTGGCTGGATCACCTCCTTTCTAGAGTTCTCTCCTTCGTCGTTTCTTCTCATGAGACTTCGAAGGACACTCAAGGTCGATCGTTGGTTCGCTCTGTTCAGTTTCCAGGGAATCGGTCCCGCCCGCGCGCGAACCGGTCTTTACAGGGAAGTCGATCGTGAAGGCGCTTATCTGGGCCTGTAGCTCAGTTGGTTAGAGCGCACGCCTGATAAGCGTGAGGTCGGTAGTTCGAATCTACCCAGGCCCACCATCCGCCTCCGCCCGCGACAGACGCGAGCTCAGGCGAGGCAGGCTCGAAATTCACGGGGCCGTAGCTCAGTTGGGAGAGCGGCGGCTTTGCAAGCCGTAGGTCGTCGGTTCGAACCCGATCGGCTCCACCATTCGGATGAAGGAGACGGACGCACGCGTCCTTCTCCTTGATCCGAAGAGATCAGGATCTTTGACAAAAGAATCGGGTAAACAAAAATTGACAGATCAAAACGCGTCTTAGGTATTTTATGGTCAAGCTACTAAGGGTGGACGGTGGATGCCTTGGCGCACAGAGGCGATGAAGGACGTGGCAAGCTGCGATAAGCCCGGGGGAGCCGCAAACAGGCTTTGATCCCGGGATTTCCGAATGGGGCAACCCCTTCCGGGTCATACCGGAAGATCCTTCGCTGAATTCATAGGCGATGAGAAGCTAACCCGGGGAAGTGAACCATCTCAGTACCCGGAGGAAGAGAAAGCAATTGCGATTCCGTCAGTAGCGGCGAGCGAACGCGGAACAGCCCAAACCTCGAGGGCGCAAGTTCTCGGGGGGTTGTGGGGCGGAACATGGCGCAAGCCGAGAAGTTACAAAAAACCAACTTAGCCGAAGGCTCTGGAAAGTGCCGCGAAACAGGGTGACAGCCCCGTAGGCGAAAAGTTCGGTCTCTTCCCGTTCCGTTCCCGAGTACCACGGGGCACGAGAAACCCAGTGGGAATCCGGGTGGACCATCACCCAAGGCTAAATACTCCTGTGCGACCGATAGTGAACCAGTACCGTGAGGGAAAGGTGAAAAGAACCCCCGTGAGGGGAGTGAAATAGTACCTGAACCCGTCCATCTACAAGCAGTGGAACCACCATGGGGCAACCCGGTGGGACCGCGTGCCTTTTGCATAATGAGCCGGCTAGTTAATTTCAGCGGCAAGGCGAAGCAACGTGCAGAGCCGTAGCGAAAGCGAGTCTTAATAGGGCGTCCCAGTCGCTGGGATTACACGCGAAGCGGGATGATCTACCCTTGGTCAGGATGAAGCCTGGGTAACACCAGGTGGAGGTCCGAACTGGTGTTGGTTGAAAACAACTCGGATGAACTGAGGGTAGGGGTGAAAGGCTAATCAAATTCCGTTATAGCTCGTTCTCTCCGAAATAGCTTTAGGGCTAGCCTTGCGTGAATGTCAACGGTGGTAAAGCGCTGGATGGACTAGGGGCCTTTCCCGGTTACCGAATCCAACCAAACTCTGAATGCCGTTGAGCACTGCGCGGGAGTCAGACAGTGGGGGATAAGCTTCATTGTCGAAAGGGAAAGAACCCAGACCGCCTGCTAAGGTCCCTCAATCGTGGCTAAGTGGAAAAGGATGTGGAGACGCCCTGACAGCCAGGAGGTTGGCTTAGAAGCAGCCATCCTTTAAAGAAAGCGTAATAGCTCACTGGTCAAGCGGCTCCGTGCCTACAATTCAACGGGGCTCAAGCCACGTACCGAAGCAGCGGATGCGGAGAGATCTTCGGATCTTTCCGCGTGGTAGGAGAGCATTCCAACAGGGGTGAAGTTAGACCGCGAGGACTAATGGACCGGTTGGAAGAGACCCTGCCGGCACAAGTAGCGAAAAAGCAGATGAGAACTCTGCTCGCCGTAAATCTAAGGATTCCTGAGCAAGGTCAATCCGCTCAGGGTTAGTCGGTCCCTAAGGCCAGGCCGAAAGGCGTAGCCGATGGACATCAGGTCAAAATTCCTGAACCGCCGAAGAGTCGTTATTACGAAGGGGGGACGCAGGAGGCTAGACGTACCGGGTGCTGGACATCCCGGGCCAAGCTGGTAGGTGGAGGAGACAGGCAAATCCGTTTCCTCGTCAACACCGAGAAGCGAGTGCGAGACCGCAAGGTCATAAAGTCGTCGATGCCACGCTGCCGAGAAAATCCTCTAAGGAGACTCCTGGGCGACCGTACCGCAAACCGACACAGGTAGATGAGGAGAAAATCCTAAGGCGCTCGAGTGAAGCGTTGTCAAGGAACTCGGCAAATTAACACCGTAACTTCGGAAGAAGGTGTGCCTCATGGGGTCGAGGGCTTCGCGCCTGAGGCTTCGTGGGGTCGCAGTAAAACGGCCCAAGCGACTGTTTAATAAAAACACAGGACTCTGCAAAGTCGAAAACGACGTATAGGGTCTGACGCCTGCCCGGTGCTGGAAGGTTAAGGAGAGTGGTCAGCCGCAAGGCGAAGCTACGAACCGAAGCCCCAGTAAACGGCGGCCGTAACTATAACGGTCCTAAGGTAGCGAAATTCCTTGTCGGGTAAGTTCCGACCTGCACGAATGGCGTAACGATTTGGGCACTGTCTCGACAACGCGCTCGGCGAATCTGTAGTACCGGTGAAGATGCCGGTTACCCGCACGTAGACGGAAAGACCCTGTGCACCTTTACTATACCCTGGCACTGAATTTCGGCGTTGTCTGCGCAGGATAGGTGGGAGCCTATGAACCTGGGGTTTTGGCCTCGGGGGAGGCAACGGTGAGATACCACCCTGATAGCGTTGGAATTCTAACCCAGACCCGTAATCCGGGTCGGGGACCCTGCCAGGCGGGTAGTTTGACTGGGGCGGTCGCCTCCTAAATTGTAACGGAGGCGCCCAAAGGTTCTCTCAGGCTGATTGGAAACCAGCCGTAGAGTGTAAAGGCAGAAGAGAGCTTGACTGCGAGACCGACAAGTCGAGCAGGTACGAAAGTAGGGCTTAGTGATCCGGTGGTTCTGTATGGAAGGGCCATCGCTCAACGGATAAAAGGTACGCCGGGGATAACAGGCTGATCTTGCCCAAGAGTTCACATCGACGGCAAGGTTTGGCACCTCGATGTCGGCTCATCGCATCCTGGGGCTGAAGCAGGTCCCAAGGGTCCGGCTGTTCGCCGGTTAAAGCGGTACGTGAGCTGGGTTTAGAACGTCGTGAGACAGTTCGGTCCCTATCTCGTGTGGGCGCAGGATAATTGAGTGGATTCGTCCTTAGTACGAGAGGACCGGGACGAATGAACCTCTTGTGCACCGGTTGTCGCGCCAGCGGCACGGCCGGGTAGCGATGTTCAAAAGGATAACCGCTGAAAGCATATAAGCGGGAAGCCTTCCACAAGATGAGTTATCCCGGGGGCAACCCCCTGAAGACCCGTGGGAGATGACCACGTTGATAGGCGGGATGTGGAAGCACTGTAAGGTGTGAAGCTGACCCGTACTAATCGGTCGTGCGGCTTGACCATAAAATTCTTAAGGTGCGTTGTATCCGTATCTTGATTGCTCGCGTGCGCGAGACCCGATTCTCTGGAGAACCGTAACAGGTTTTCTCGGTGGTTTTAGCGAGGGGGACCCACCCGTTCCCATTCCGAACACGGCAGTTAAGCCCCTCAGCCCCGATGGTACTGCACGGGAAACTGTGTGGGAGAGTAGGACGCCGCCGGGGAATTAATTAACAAGGCCCGAAGAGTGATCTTCGGGCCTTTCTTTTTGGAAGCGAGAACCACGAACGGCGACGGCCGATTCGCCCGAGGGGAGGCTGAGGGGAAAATCCCCTGCGGATCGGAGGTGCAGGCGGCCACTCTCCGGGTTGCGCGAAGCGCGTGGCCGCCGTCGGGCGCGGCCGGGCACGCGCCAAGTTTTCGATAACCGGTTGCCGCGCCGTCGCCCACAATCCCGCAGATCGTGGCGAGTGCCCCTGCGAGAACGGACGAGACCCGGGCGGCCGGACGAACGCGCGTCCTGGGCCTCGGGCCTCTCGCCGCCCTCGGCATCCTGTTTTCGGCGGTTCCTCTCCATGGGGCTCAGACCTACACTTACACCGGCCAGAATTTCTCTTCCGTGACGGCTCCCTACACGACGGCGGAGAAAGTGACCGGCTCGTTCACCACCGCCGTCGCATTGCCCCGTTTCATGCCGCTGACGGACGTTTCCGGCTCGATCGCGAGCTACTCCTTCAGCGATGGAGTCCAGAGTCGGACGAGCGCGAACAGCTTCGCCTGCGATTTCTCGGTCGCGACGGACGGAGCCGGAAACGTCTCCGCCTGGTTCGTGTACCTCACCCAGGCGCCTCATCCGGCCCTCGGCGATCCGGAAGAGACGATGACGCTCGCGAGCGCGTCCCATGACGTGGTCGGATCGGGCGCCGCCGTCGCGAGCGCCTGCGCGAGCATCCCGCAGCCGGTCTTCGGGGCTTCGCCGGGTCCAGGTTCGTGGAGCTCCAGCCTTCCCCCGGGGAGCCCGACGACGTACGTCTTCACCGGACAGCCGTTCACCTCGGTCACCGCTCCGTACGCCACGAGCGAAAAGGTCACGGGTTCGGTCGTCTTCGCGAACCCGCTCCCTCCGTTCCTTCCTCTCACCGACGTCGTCGCGGCGCTTTCCGATTTTTCCTTCACGGACGGCGTGCAGACGAGGACCAAGGTGAGCTCGAACGTGTGCCAGTTCGAAGTCGCAACCGACGGCGCCGGGAAAATCTCGAAATGGTTCGTCTACCTGACGCAGGCTCCCCATCCCGCGTCCGGGGATCCGGAGCAGACGATGACGCTTTCGGGATCGTCGCACGACGTCGTCGGCTCCGGCGCGGCCGTCGCGGATCCCTGCGCCGCCATCGCACAGTCGATCTTCGCCGAATCCGCCGGACCCGGAACGTGGAGCTCGAGCCTCCCGCCGCCGGCTCCCGCGACGTACCACTACGTCGGCCACCCGTTCTCTTCGGCGACGCCGCCGTATTCGACGAGCGACGAGCTCACGGGCTCGATCACGCTCGCCGGCCGGCTGCCCGCGTTCCTTCCGATGACCGACATCTCGGCGGCCCTCTCCGATTTTTCCTTCACGGACGGCGTACAGACGCGCACGCGCGCGAATTCGACGGTGTGCACGTTCGAGGTCGCGACCGACGGCGTCGGGGCGATCACGCGCTGGGTCGTCGAGCTCCGCGAGGCGCCCACGCCCGCTCCCGGGAACCCCCAGCAGAACGTCGATTCGACGTGGTCGATCGGCGATCTCGCCGGAACCGGGCCCGCCGGCGCGACCGCCTGCGCGGTGATCTCGCTTTCTCCCGCCGGGTCGACCTCCGTGATCGGGTCCTGGACCGGCCCGGCTCTGCCCGGAACGCCGGTGTCGTACGACTATGCCGGACCGTTCTTCACCGACGTCATCGCTCCGTACACGACGCAGGACCGGATCACGGGAATGCTTCGATTCGGGAATCCGCTGCCGCCGAACATGCCGTTGGCGGACGTGACCGCCGCGATCCTCGACTTCTCCTACAGCGACGGCATCCAGACGCGAACCGCCGCCGACAGCGTCATCTGCAAGCTCGAAGTCGCGACGGACGCCGCCGGCCGGATCGTGCAGTGGGACGTCGAGCTCCGGCAGCGCGTCGCGTCGAGCTCCGACCCTTTCTCGTCGATCGACTCGATTCACGTCGGAGCGGTGGGGCGCGACCTGGGCGGAACGAATCCGGCGGGAGGGAATCCCTGCGGGGTGTTCACCCTCGATCCCTTCGGGAGCACCGCGCCGGGAGGCGTCGGATCCTGGACTCCGGCCCCGGCCGGCGGCGGAACGGCGATCCCGACGCTCTCGGGATCCGCCTTGCTCGTGCTCGCCGCGCTGACGGCGGCCGCGGGCGCTTCTCTCGCGGGCCGGGCGCGTCCCTGAAAGGGGGCGCGAGAGGACGGGGCGGCCGAAGAATCCGCGTCCCGGGTGCGATGGATTCCCCTTTCGTGCTACAAGGACTGCCCGAAGGCCACGCCGCCATGCGCTCGACCAGAATCGCTCCGCTGCTCCTCTCGGTGCTCCTCGCGGGACTCGCGCGGGCGTCCGCCGACGAGCCGACTTCCGACCGCCGGGTCCACGTTCGCGCCGGCGCGATCACGGAATCCGATCCGATCGTGCTCACGCCGGACGGCGCGAAGGTCGCGTTCACGCGATCCTTTTCGATTCCCGACTCCCGTTTCGTGCCGGATCCCTACGAGGAGAAGTGCACGAGGAAGGCCGTCCGGTACACGTTGAAGGCCGCCGCGCAGAAGGAGATCCTCGGCGCCGACCATCCGCTCCCGGACCCCGATTCCGAAGACGCGCTCGTTCTCCATCCGTCGGAGCTCCGGAACGCGGCGGGAAAGTTCGGAGCCAACGCCGTCTATCTCCTGCTCTCGGATTCGGAATCTCTCGCGGGTCAGAAGGGCGTTCACGACTGCGCGATCGTGGAGAAGGACGGCGACCGCGAGCGGGGCGAATCCCTCCAGGAGATCGGTTGCCGGACGGAACAGGGGGCGAAGCTTTCGTTCTCCCGTTACGCGGGCCAGGCCCGGTTCTACGCGTGCCCCGCTCCCACGGCGAAATGATCGACTCCCGCGG
Source organism: Thermoanaerobaculia bacterium (assembly GCA_035717485.1). Taxonomy (NCBI): domain Bacteria; kingdom Pseudomonadati; phylum Acidobacteriota; class Thermoanaerobaculia; species Thermoanaerobaculia bacterium. The sequence continues at coordinate 6,949 of DASTIQ010000334.1, forward strand.
GCCGCTCGTCCCGCCAGAACGGCACGGCGCGTGAGGGCGATTCGCAAGCCGCTTCCGGGGGAATACCCCGCCTATGCGGCGGTGTACGTCGATCTCCTTCCGGACGACGGTTCCATTCTCGATCAGCTGTCGCGCAACGCGGTCGCCACCCGGGAGCTCGTCGGCGCCCTGCCGGAAGAGCGGCTTGCGTTCCGGTACGCGCCGGGAAAATGGACGATCAAGGAAATCGTCGCCCACCTGTCGGACGACGAGCGGATCTACGGCTACCGCGCCCTGCGGTTCGCGCGGAACGACGCCACGGAGCTTCCCGGATTCGACCAGGACGCCTTCGCGCGATTCTCGGGAGCGAACGCCCGGCCGATCGACGATCTCCTCGCCGAGCTCGAGGCGGTGCGGAGGTCGACGGTGCTCCTGTTCGCGGGATTCGACGATGCCGTCCTCGACCGCTCGGGCGCCGCCGACGGGAACCGTTTTACCGTCCGCGCTCTCGCGTACCACATCGCGGGCCACGAGCTCCGGCATCGGAACGTCATCCGCGAGCGGTACCTCTCCGGCGGCGCGGCGGTCCGATGAGCGTCGGCGCGGACGCGGAGAAGTCCCCCTCGCGGATGTCCCCCTCGCCCACGCTCCTCCTCCTGGTCGGCGCGTTCGCCGGTCTGCCGAGCTTCATGGTCGCGATTCCGGCGGCATCGATGAAGACCGGCGCTTCCGGGTTCGCGGTTCACGAGGATCAGCTGAATCTCGTCGCGACCTGCGGCCGGGAGCTCCGGGGCGGGGACGAGGGGCGGGAACCGGATTCCCGGACGCTCGTCGTCGTGCGCGGGGACGTCGATGCGCGTCCGCTTTCCGCGGCCTGGCGCTGCGCGCGGTTCCCCGGGGGCCGGGCCTGCTCGGCGATCGGGGGAGCGTTGCCCCTGCTGAGAACGATCGGCCCCGTCGGGGGGCCCGGGCGGGCTCCGTGAAATCTCCCGCGGGGAACGATCGATCCGGAGATCTGCTCCGCGCGCTCGGCCGGTGGGACATGGCGTTCTTCCTCGTCGGCACGGTCATCGGTTCGGGGATCTTCCTGGTGCCCTCGGAGATCGCGCGCGATGTCCGGTCGGAACCCGTCACGATCGGGATCTGGATCGCCGGGGGAATTCTGACGATGCTCGGCGTTCTCTCCATCGCGGAGCTCGGGTCCGCGATTCCGGCGCCGGGAGGGATCTACACGTACATCGCGCGCGCGTATGGAAGGCTTCCCGGATTCCTCTGCGGATGGGCGATCTTCACCGTGATCACCTCCGGGGCGATCGCGACGCTCGCCGTGGCCTTCTCGATCTACCTCTCCGGGCTGTTTGCGATCTCGGCGGCGGCGGGCCGCGCCGTTTCGATCCTCGCCGTCCTGACTCTGACCGCCGCGAACGTCGCGGGGGTCCGGACCGGAGCCACGGTGCAGAACGTCCTGACGGTGCTCAAGGTCGCCGGCCTCGCCGGCATGACGATCGCGATCTTCGCGCTCGCCGGTCCCGCTCCGGCCCCGGCATCCCTCCCGGCCGCGGCGGTTCCGAACGGCATCGCCGGAATCGGCGTCGCCCTGCTCGGCGTTTTCTGGGCCTACGAAGGATGGCACGACGCCACGTTCGTCGCGGGCGAAGTGCGCGACCCGCAGAGGAACTTCCCGGCCGGGGTGGTGATCGGCGAGCTCGTGATCGTGGCCCTCTACGTCGCGGCGAACCTGGCGTACTTCCGCGTGATGAACGCCGGCGAGATCGCCGCGTCGCCCCGCGTGGGGCTCACCGCGATCGGGAAGGTCCTCGGTCCGTGGGGAGCGAAGGCGCTCACGGCCGCGATCGTCTGCTCCATTCTCGGCGCGATGAACGGGTCGATCCTGGCGGGGCCGCGGGCCTACTTCCAGATGGCGCGCGACGGCCTCCTCCCGCGCGGCCTGGCGGAAGTCCACGCGACGTTCCGGACGCCCGCGGCGGCGATCGCGCTCCAGGGCGTCTGGTCGTGCGTCCTGATCCTCTTCATCGGGGGGTTCTCGCAGCTCTTCACGTACGTGATCTTCGGCGGCTGGCTGATGTACGCGCTCGCGACCGCGGCGGTGCCGATCCTTCGGCGCAAGGAGCCGGAACTCGCCCGTCCGTTCCGCGTTCCGGGCTATCCCGTCGTTCCGGCGGTCTTCGTCGTCGCGGCGGCCGCGATGACGGTGAGCACGATCCTCCAGCGCCCCCGCGAATCGCTGCTGGGCCTCGGCTTCATCGCGCTCGGCGTCCCTCTCTACTTCTTTTTCCGCGGTTCCGGCCGGGAGTAAACTGACGGCGAGGGACGCCATGAGCGGATCATCGAAGTGGGCCGGGCTCTTCGCGGGCGTCTTGTTCGCGGCAGCGGCGTCGGGAGCGGAGAGTCGCGTGCAAGGGCAGCTCGTCGTCGACGGAAAGCCCGTCCGGATCACGCACGTGTACGCCTTCGCGCAGAAGGGCTTCTTCGACGAGAAAAAGCTGGACGTCGTCCTCCTGTTCTGCGATGCCGCCGTGCCTCCGGCGGCGGTGCGCGACCCCTTCGCGCGGACGGACCTCGTGAAGGCCGGAAAGCTCCACTGCGTCGAGCAGACGATCGACGAGGGCGGCCAGGTCATCAACTACAAGGTCCAGCACGAGCGGTTCGGCGTGCCGGAGGGCGGCGGCTCGACCGAGCACGTTTTCGAAGCGAAGACGTTCGACGGGAAAACCGCCGCCGGCCGGTCGCGCACCACGGCCCCGCAGAAGTCGTACGACGACGTGCCGTACGAATACGACATCACGTTCTCCACGCCCATCGAGCCGAAGAAATAGCCCTGCCACGGCTCGGTCTGTTCACCTCCGGCATCGTCCGGTTCCGGCACGACCCCATTCCGGAAGCGGACACCCCCGGCCCGGGACGTTCCTGCAACCCCCTGAAAACGCGCGATTCGACACTGGCACCTTTCTTGTCAGGGATATCGGCGAGGTTCTGCTGGTGAGCGTCATTCAACACTTCGCCGGAGGGGCGTGATGTCGCTTCTGGATCGCTCGATCGAGGAGGCCCCGCTCTCGATGCCGTCCCACACGCTGCGCGGGGGCCTCGCCCCGGGCGAGCCCGGCGTTCTCGACGTGATCTTCGAAGGAAGGGCCGTCCGCGTTTCTTCGTGGCGGTGTCCCGTCCTCGCGCGGGAATGGTCCGAAGAGCGGGTGCAGAGCGCGGATGCCGTGGCTTTCCCGCGGGACGTTCCGTTTGCGATCCACGCGGAAGGGGAGTCGATCGTCGCGGACCGCAACGTCGTCCTGTTCCACTCGGCGGGCGTTTCCTACCGGACCAGCCACCCCTTCGGGACCGGCGATCGCGGACTGCTCCTGCGATTCGCGCGCCCGGCCCCGTTCACCCTGCGAAACGCGGAGCGCCGCTCGTGGGCGCTCCGATCGCCGCGCGCCCACCTTCTCCAGGAAATCCTGTTTCGCCGCGGCGAGGACTCCGACCGGAGGACGGTCGAATCGCTCGCGCTTCGCCTCCTCTCGGAAGCACGGCGTCTCGCCGATACCGCGCCGGCGCCTCCCTCCGGGCGGCGCCGCGAAGCGGCCGTCCAAGCGACGCGCCGCCGTCTGGCGAGCGATCTGCGCGCCAAGCTCGGACTCGCGGCGCTCGCCGCTCAGGCCCGATACTCCCCGTTCCATCTCGCGCGCACCTTCCGCCAGGCCACGGGGGTCACCTTGCGGCGGTATCGCCTTCGGGCGCGGCTCTTCGCCGCGCTGCCTCGCGTTCTGGAGGATCGCTCCGACCTGATGCAGATCGGTCTGGATCTCGGGTTCTCCTCGCACAGCCACCTGACCTCTGCCTTTCATGCGGAATTCGGGATGTCGCCTTCCTCCCTGCGCCGCCTGGTGCGGGAGGAAGAGCTGGGCTTCGTCGCGTCCCGACTGGGATTCGGACCGGCGCGGTTCGAGTAGCGGGTCGGCCCGAAAGGACGGCACGTCTTCCGGCGCTCGGTCCAGGCGGGTGCCCTTCGCGAGACGGAACGAGAGGCCCGCCGCGGAGGAGCGGCGAGGGCTCCCGCGTCGCCGGCCATGCACCGGAGGGACCGCCTTCTTCGGAGTTCCTCGGGATGGCGTCTCGGCGATCGACACGCCATCGAGCGACACTCGCGCGCGCTCGACCGGAGCACCACGGACCGACCTGTCCCGCCGCTCTGTCGAAATCGTGCGAATTCCATGTTCACGGCACGACCGTTGCTTCGATCGCGGCATCGTGGGAAGCGGATTCAACAACCCCTCGTCGGTCGCCCCGGTCTTCCCGAAACATTCAGGAGGAACCGATGAGGATCGGGAGGATCACGGGGAGGGGGGCGTCGATGCTGGTCGCCGTCGCCTGCCTGTCGGCGGGTATCGCTTTCGGCGACTGCGGGCCGTTCAGTGACACGTCGACCGGCTCGTTTTGCGGGGCGATCGAGGAGGCCTTCTACGCGGGGTTGACCAACGGGACTTCGGCGACGACGTTCGGTCCGGAGCAAGGCGTCACCCGGGATCAGATGGCCGCGTTCATCACGCGAACGCTCAACCAGGCGACCGCACGTTCGAACCGTCGGGCGGCGCTGGACCAATGGTGGCAGGCGACCACGCCCCGATTCGATTCGTTCGGCACGACGGCGGCGAGCGACGCCCACCAGTGCCGCGCGGACGGTGCGGACATATGGGTATCGATCTTTCAGGGGGTCTCGCGAGTCCGGGCGAGCGACGGGAAGCTTCTCGGCACCTGGACGCCTGCGCCCGGACCCTCCTGGCATCCCGGCTCGGTGCTGGTGGCGCTCGGACGCATCTTCACGACGAACGTCGATCTTCAGGGGGCGATCGACATGGCGGACCCGACGCAGGATCCCGGCGAGATGACGCAGGTCGCGCAGACCATCCTGCCGAACATCTCGGGGATGACGTTCGACGGAACCTCGATCTGGACGTCGCACATCGGAGAAGACCCCAACGGGGGCGACAACGGGGTGACGATCATCACACCGGGCTCCTGGACCATGACGCCGGTGACGACCGGATTCACCGGATCGGTCACGGGGATCGCGTTCGACGGTTCGAACGTCTGGGTGACGATGACGCCGGGATCCCTCCTGAAGCTCGACGCGAACGGAGCGATCCTGCAGACGGTGTCCGTCGGAGGCGCTCCGACGTCGCCGACCTTCGACGGCGCGAACATCTGGGTCGTGAATTCGTCCGATAATTCCATTTCCGTCGTGCGGACGTCTTCCGGGGCGGTCGTCGCGACGCTCACCGGCAACGGTCTCAACGGGCCGACGGGCGCGGCCTTCGACGGCCAGCGGGTGCTCGTGACCAACCATGCGGGCAACAGCGTGTCGGTCTGGCGCGCGGCGGACCTGTCCCCCCTCGGAACGGAGTCGACCGGAGCGTCGAGCCAGCCGGTCGGCGCGTGCAGCGACGGCGTGAACTTCTGGGTCGCGCTCGCGGGAGCGGGCGAGCTCGGCCGTTACTGAGCTGAGGGCGCGATCTTCCGGCCGCCGGCCGCCACGAGGCGCCGGCGGCCTTTTACGGGGTCAGCGCCCGCGCGCCTTCCTCGCGGCCTCCGCCCGCATGCGCTGCATGGCGTCGGTTTCCTGATCGGAGAAGCGCTCTTCCCGGAAGGGATTGCCGCGGAGGTGATACCCGTTCTCCTCCCAGAATCCCGGAACGTTCGCCGCGACGAACTCGAAGGCGCGGATCCACTTCGCGCTCTTCCAGAAATAGAGCTTCGGGACCACGAGCCGGCACGGGCCTCCGTGCTCGGGAGAAAGGTCGCGGCCGTCGTGGCGGATCGCGAGGAGCACGTCGTCCCCGCGAAGGTCCTCGAGGGCGACGTTGGTCGTGTAGCCGCCCTCCGAGTGCACGACGACCGCGACGGCGTCCGGCGCGAGCGCCACGCGATCGAGGATTTCGCGAGCCCGGACGCCCTCCCAGAGATTGTCGAATCGGCTCCAGCGCGTGACGCAGTGGATGTCGGAGACGACTTCGGCGCGCGGAAGCGCCAGGAACTCCGGCCAGGTCCACGAGACTTCTTGACCGACTCGTCCGACGCAACGGAACGTCCAGTTCGCGAGATCGACCGATGGCGTCGCGCCGTAGGTCAGGACCGGCCATTTCTCCGTGCGGTACTGCCCGGGCGGGAGCCGCTCGGTGTCGTCGGTCACGGGAGGGATTCTCCGTAGGCCCGCGGGTCGGTGCCCGCGCGGGCGCGGCCGGAGCACGCCGCGGCGCGCCCGCGGAAGACTCGCCGCTCGCGGGCGAACGCCGGGGGAGACGCCCCCGCGGCGTCTCGCACCATCCGGACGAGTCCGCCGATCCGCCGCGGCGCCTCGATCCGCCAGACCGCTTCGATTTCCCGATCGGCCTCGGAGCTCACGAGGCCGAATTAGAACATCGCTCCGCCCCGGGATTCTTCCGCATCTGGCGGAGGGAGCCTTCGCCGGGTAGGCTTCTTGCTGGGAATCGCCTTTCGGAGGTCGAAAATGCGAAAACACCGTCTCACCACGCCTCAGATCGGTTTCGTGGTCGGCACGCGGGCGGCGCTCGCCGCAGGGGCCGGCCTGCTGCTTTCCGGAAAGCTGTCGAGGGCCGCGCGGCGCCGACTGGGAACGGCGCTGGTCGCGATCGGAGCATTGACGACGCTGCCGGCGCTCCGGCTCCTCGCGCGCCGCTGAAGCGGCCGCTCCTCCGGTCCTCCCGGCCCCGATGACGCCCGGTCAGGGGAATTCCGCGACGCTCTTCCCCTCCATGTACTTGTCGAACCATCCCACGATGTAGCGCAGCCGTTCGATGCGGTGCGACGGTCTGCCGGAGCGGGAGAGCTCGTGGGTCTCGCCCGGGAAGAGCACCATGGCCGCCGTTTTGTGGAGGGCCTTGAGCGCCCGGAACATCGCTCCTCCCCCCGAATCCGTGGGCGCGCGCAGATCGCTCTCTCCCTCGATCGTGAGATAGGGAGTCGTCACCCGCTCGGCGTAGCTGACGGGAGACCGCCGGCGGTACTCGTCGGGGTCCTGGAAGGGGAATTTGCGGAACCACGCCGGCGTGAAGATCGGGACGTCGAGGTCGTACCACCAGCCGGCCCAGTCCGCGATCGACCGCTGAGAGACGGCCGCCTTGAACCGGCCGGTCTGGGTGATCGTCCAGTTCGTGAGCACACCGCCGCCGCTCCCGCCGGTGATCCCGAGTCTCTTTTCGTCCACGTATCCGCGCCGGATCAGCTCGTCGACGCCCGCCATCAGATCCTTGTAGTCGATTCCTGGAAACTCGTACTGGATCGAGTTCGCGAACTCCTGCCCGTACGAGGCGCTGCCCCGCGGGTTCGGCGCGAGCACGACGTAGCCCCTGGCCGCCATCCACTGGAACTCGTGGAAGAACGTCTCGCCGTACTCGATGTGCGGTCCGCCGTGGATGTTCAGGATGAGCGGGTACTTCTTCTTCGGGTCGAACCGGGGCGGTTTGACGACCCAGGCTTCGATCTTCGTGCCGTCGAAGCTCGGATACACGATTTTTTCCGGCACCGACACGTCGATTTCGGCGAGCAGCGCGTCGTTTTCTCCCGTCAGCCGGGTGAGCCGGCGCGTCGCCGCGTCGAGGACGTAGAGCTCTCCCGGATGCGCCCCGTCGTCGATCGTGAGCGCGAATCGCGACGCGTCGGGCGTGGCGCTGAACGCAACGATTTCCCGGTCGCCGGCCGTCACCGGCTGGCGCGCGCCGGTGGCGGCGTCGACACGAAACAGGTTCGCGGCGCCATGCACGGTCGCGACCGCGAAAAACGCCGCTCCGTCGGGCGTCCAGACCAGGGCCTCGGCATCGCCGCCGCCGCGCGGAGGGTGGGTGTCGTAGGCGACGAAGTTCGTCAGATCGGCCTCCCAGTCGGCCGTGAGGTCGCGCGTACTCCTGCCGTCGGAGACGAACAGGTCCACCTTGTCGTACGAACGGGTGCGCTCCGGGTTGATCCAGCCGTGAAAGGCGAACCGGCGGCCGTCCGGAGACGGGGAGACGTCGAGGACCGGGCCGTCGATGTCGACGATCCTGTCGATGGGGCCGCCCGAAGCGGGGACCGCGTAGACGTTGCTGTCGGACGGGTAGTAGTAGGACTCCGCGACCGGGTCGGACGCGAAGTAGAGGCGCGAGCCGTCGGGGCTCCAGACCGGAGAGCCCTCGTCGAATTTCCCTGCCGTGAGCTGCCGCGCTTCGGCGGGACCGTTCGCGGGGAGCGTCGACGGGACCGTCCAGACGTGGTCGTGGGACGACGGGTCGATGAGGCCCAGGCCGTTCAGCCGGTAGAACGCCTCCGTCACCAGATGGACGTCGCTCTTCTTCCGATCGGCCTTTGCCCCGCGCTTCTTCTCTTCCAGGTCCTCCGGAGTCGTGCCGCTGGTGAACGCGATCGCTTTCCCGTCCGGGGACCAGACGGGCGCGCTCGTTCCCTTCGGGAGGTCGGTCAGCATCCGCGCCTCGCCCCCGGACATCGAGAGCAGGTAGACCTGAGGCGCGCCCTTCTCGGGCGAGCGGAGGAAGGCCAGGGTATGTGAATCGGGCGCCCATCGGGGCGCGGAATCGCGCGGCCCGGAGGTCAGCGGCCTCGGAGCGGCGCCTTCGGAAGCCGCCACCGTCCAGAGCGCCGTGTCGTAGCGGTCCTCCTTCTCGTTCACCGTCACGAGGACGTAGGCGATCTGCCGGCCGTCGGGGGAGATCTGCGGGTCGGCGATCCAGCGGAGCTTCAGGAGATCGGTTTCGGCGATCGGGCGTCGTGGCGGCGCCGCGGGCCCCGCGGCCAGGCCCCCCAGCGCGAGAAGCGCCGCGGCGAGACGGGAAGTCGATTTCACGGCTTTCCTTTCGTCATTCCGCCGGGAAGGCGTACAGGTTTCCGTCGAGGCCTCCGACGAACACGAGGCTCCCGTCGACCACGGGCGGGGCGCCGAACCCCGAGACCTCGGAGCGCGTCGGGGGGAGCGTCCATCGCCACAGGATCCGTCCGGTTTCGGCATCGAGCGCGGAGAAGCTCCCCACGTGCCGCATCTGATAGGGCTCATAACCGGTCGCGCTCGCGAACACGCGCTTGCCCGCGACGGCGGGCCGCGCCCAGGGAAGGCCGAAGACGTCCGTTCTCCACACGACCCGGCCGTCGCGGGAGTCGATCAGGGTGACCCGCCGCAGGTCGGAAGCGCCGATGAAGAAAAGGCTTCCTTCGCCGGCAGCGGCGCTCGACTCGATTGCCGATCCCCAGAAGATCATGCGCCAGAGGACCTTCCCGGTCTCCGGGTCGAACGCATAGAGGATGCCGCCGCGGCTGCCCACGACGATCCTGCCGTCGACGAGCACGGGGGAGCTCGAAATCTCCGCCTTGAGGTCCTTCTGCCAGATTTCCGTCCCGCTCTTCCGGTCGAGCGCCCGCAGCTTGTGGCCGAAGCTCCCGAACACGACCCGGGATCCGTCGACGACGGCGTCGGTGCGGATCTTGTTCGACCCTTTCGGATCCCAGGGCACCACTTCGGGCGGTTCCTTGTTCTCCGGGGCCTCGAATCTCCAGACGCGTCTTCCGGTCTCCGCGTCGATCGCGTGGAAGCTGCCGTCTCCGGATCCGACGTAGAGAACGCCGTCGGCGATCTGCGGCTTCGGCGAAGTCATCTCGAAATCGAATTCCCCGATCCGGGGTTCGACGGTGTCGACGATCGGATGCGAAAGGACTCGGGGCGCCCTCTCTCCGCCGAGGTCGTAGCGCCAGGCTTCCTTCCCCGTCCTTCGGTCGAGCTTGAAGAGATATCCGTTGTCGCAGACGAAGAAGACGTGGTCGCCCGCCACGAGAGCCCCGCCGTAGATCGGGCCGCCGGCGGCGAACATCCAGACGAGGCTCCCGTCGCTTTCCCGGACCGCGTCGAACGTTCCCCCCGTCGTTCCGACGTAGACGACCCCGTCGCGCACGGCGGCCGGCGCGTAGATCGGCCCGATCCCGAGTCTCGCCTCCCACTTCGGCCCGGGACCGGCCGGGAGCGGCGGAATGGGGACCTCGGAGGGCAGCGTCCGGGCGCGATGCAGGGACGCCGGCGTGTTCGTCGGAAGGTAGGTTCCCTCGAGAGTGTCGCCGCGGAGGGTCAAGGTCGTCCCGTAGTCGGGGATGGCATAGGTCGCCCCGTGGCGTTCGACTCTTCCGGGAATCTCGAGCCCGTAGAAGTTCCCGACGGGCTCGTACAGGTACGCCTTCAGCTCGCCGGCGGCGTTGCGCTTGAATTCGAAGCCGATCTCGATGCGGTCCTGGGGGAATCCCGCTTCTCCCTTCCATTTTCCTTCGATCGGGTCGGCGGCCGGAGACGCGGCCGACGCGAGGGCCCCGACGGCGAGCGCGCCCGCGGCGGCGAGCCGGGCGAGACGGCGGGGAAACGGACGGACGGTCGACGGGACGAGCCGGAACGAGCCTCGAAATTTCATGCGCGACCTTCTACGCCCCGGCGGCCGGCCCCCGCTGTCACTTCCTTGCAGCCGCCGTGAGTCGTTCGCGGAGCCGTGACGCGTCTCCTTTTCGGGCGATGCGGCGCACCGTTTCGGGAGTCACGCCGACCCGCCGGCGGAAGGTCGCCGTGAAATGGCTGTGGCTCGAGAATCCGAGATCGAAGGCGAGGTCGGTCAGGTCGCGGCAGCCGTCGGCGAGGCGGTCGATCGCGCGGTTGACGCGGACGTCGGTGAGGAATCGGTGGATCGTCGTCCCCGTCGCCGCGCGAAAGCTCCGGCAGAGGCGGAACGGAGTCGTGCCGAGCCGCCGCGCCAGATCGTCGAGCCGGTGGCGAGCGCCCGGGTGGCCGGAGAGGAAACCCCGCAGGGCTTCCGCTTCTTCGCGTTCGCGCCGGAGAGAGCGCGGGCCCGGCGCGCCGCCG
>DASTIQ010000335.1 GCA_035717485.1 Thermoanaerobaculia bacterium
GGACAACTACGTCGGAAAGGGCACCGACGCGACGCAGAACGCGTGGAACGTCGACGGCGTGACGATCACCGACATGGCGGCGACCGGATCGTCCCCGACGTACTACGACTTCGACGCCTTCCAGGAGATGCAGGCGACGACCGGCGGCACGGATCCGTCGGTCGCGGTCCCGGGCGTGACGCTCAACATGGTGACCAAGCGCGGCACCAACGAAGTGCACGGGTCCGCCCGCGTCTTCGACACGCCGCACCAGCTCGAGGCGTTCAATACCCGCACGGACTACCGCGAACAGCAGGCCGCGCTGGGCAAGAGCGCCACGCAGAACCGCATCTACAACCTCCAGGACTACGGTGTGGAAGCCGGCGGACCGCTCTGGCCCGACAAGGCCTGGCTCTGGGGCAGCTACGGAAGGAACCAGATCGACCTCATCCAGGCGTCCGGCACGACCGACAAGACGACCCTCGAGGACTTCGCCGGCAAGCTGAACGTCCAGCCGATCGAGTCGAACTCGATGACCGGCTTCTACTTCCGCGGCGACAAGCTGAAGTTCGGGCGCAACTCGGGCCCGACCCGGCCCCAGTCGACGTCGTGGGACCAGGCCGGCCCGACGTCGATCTGGAAGGGTGAAGACTCCCAGGTCTTCGGGCCGAACCTCGTGGTCGACGCTTCCTACAACTACGTCGGGAGCGGCTTCGGGTTGACCCCCGAGGGTGGAAACGTCACCGCATACCGGAATCCGCAGAGCATCTGGCAGAACTCCTACCTCTTCTATTCGACCTACCGGCCGCAGCACCAGGCCACCGCGAACGTCTCCGGCTTCTTCAATACCGGCGCGCTGGGCCACGAACTGAAGTTCGGGTTCGGTTACCGCTCGGTCGATCTGAAGTCGAACTCGACCTGGCCCGGAGAGGGGGATCTCGCGCTGGAGAGCGCCAAGGGCGCCGGCCACGGAACGCTGGTTCTCACCCGGCCGAAGAACACCTCGTCGAATTCGAAGTACATCGACGCGTTCTTCTCCGACACGATCACCGTGTCGAACCTGACGGCCAATCTCGGTCTCCGGTACGACGACCAGTACGGAAAGAACCTGAGCAGCACGGTCGCCGGGCGCCCCTGGAACGACACTCTGTGCAACTCCTCGATTCCCGCGGACCCCGCGTCGGGGAATCCGTGCCTGCCGAGCCTCACCTACGCCGGAGGCGCCACCGAGATCAAGTGGACCAACTGGGAACCGCGGATCGGCCTCACCTACGCCATCGGCGCGCAGAAGAGCACCCTCGTGCGGGCGTCCTATGCCCGATTCGCCGATCAGCTCAGCCAGGCCTTCGTCACCTACGACAACCCGGTCGGCTACTCGTATCTCTATTACGTCCCGAACGCCAATTACTACGCGCACGCGGCGGCCGGGAATCACGTCATTCAGCCGGGGGATCTCGGCGACTACCTCGGGAGCTTCAACGTCAACCCCGACAATCCGTTCGCCTCGTCCAACGTCATCGACCGGGGCGTCAAGGCGCCGAAAACGGACGAATTCATGGTCGGTGTCGACCAGCAGATCTCTCCGGAATTCGTCGCCGGCCTCTCGTATACCTATCGCAAGCGGACGGATTTCGTCTGGACCCCGTACATCGGAATCACGCAGGCCGATTTCTCGCTCGTCAGCGCGGGCGACCCGGCCTACGACTGGAACGGGAAGTTCCTCGGAAACTCGGATCCCTACTACAGCGCGACCCTGCCGGCGGACTTCACCGGGGGCCATCTCCTGACCAACGCGCCCGGCTACTCGGTGCGCTACGACAGCGTCGAGCTCCAGCTGACGAAGAGGCTCACGAACCGCTGGATGGCGCACGGCTCCTTCACCTGGAACGACTGGAAACAGAGCCAGAACAAGGCCGATTGTCAGGATCCGACGAACCAGGTCAGCGCGACCGGTCCGACCTGCGGGTCCGGCATCACCTGGTACGGCGGGGCCGCCAACAGCGGCGCGTTCAGCAACGTCTTCATCAACAGCAAGTGGAACTTCAACGTCAGCGGCCTCTACCAGCTCCCGCTCAACTTCAACGTCGCGGCGAACTTCTACGGCCGCCAGGGTTATCCGCTCCCGTACTACATCCAGGTCGCGACACCGGACGGTCTGGGAGTGCGCGGGCTCAAGAACGTCCTCGTGGGCAATCCGGCAGACCATCGCAACCCGAACCTGTACGAGCTCGACATGCGGGTCGAGAAGGTTCTGCCGCTCTTCCAGAAGGCGGACCTCACGCTCTCTCTCGACGTGTTCAACGTGCTCAACGCGAACACCATCCTGCAGAGGCAGATCATCGCCTCGACCACCACCGGGACCGCCGGGTCCAACGACGCGACCGCCAACGAGATCTTCGAGATCCAGGCGCCGCGGACCCTTCGGTTCGGAGCTCGCCTGAGCTTCTGATCCCGATTCCCGGTCCTCTCTCGCCCCGCCGGAGCGATCCGGCGGGGCTTTTTCGTCCAACGAGAGGAACGGAGTTTCGCGCCGGCCCCCGAAAAAGAGGCCGCGCCCCTGGGCGCGGCCGGGAAGGAGGAGATCTGCCGGTAGATACGGGAAACACCCCCTCCGCGTTTACGTACAATAGGCCGACGGAGGAACGAAATGGGAAAACTCGGCCTCGGATGCGCGGCCATCGCGCTGATTCTTCTCGTGATCGTCGGCCTCTCGTTCGCCGGAACGTACAACACGCTCAACCGGAAGAACGAAGCGGTCAACCAGCAGTGGGGCCAGGTGGAGAACGTCTATCAGCGGCGGTCGGACCTGATCCCGAATCTCGTCGCGACGGTCCAGGGCGCGGCGAACTTCGAAAAATCGACCCTCGACAGCGTCATCGAAGCGCGGTCGAAAGCGACTTCGATCCAGGCGACGCCCGAGCTCGTCAACGACCCGCAGGCGTTCCAGAAATTCGAGCAGGCGCAGGGGCAGTTGACCTCGGCGCTGTCGCGCCTCATGGTCGTCGTCGAGCGCTACCCCGAGCTGAAGGCCACCCAGAACTTCCGGGACCTCCAGGCGCAGCTCGAGGGCACCGAGAACCGGATCACCGTCGAGCGGATGCGATACAACGAGGTGGCGCAGGACTTCAACACGAGCTACCACTCGTTTCCGACGAACATGATCGCGGGGTTCTTTTCGCGGTTCAAGGAAAAGGCGTACTTCCACGCGCAGCCGGGAGCAGAAACCGCGCCGAAAGTGAACTTCAACTTCGGGACGGGAACCGCGCCGACGACGGCGCCGGCGACGACCCGCTGAACGCGCCTCGCGCTCACCCGGAAGCCACGACGTGAACGGCCGACGGAGCCGAAGCTCCCCCTCGCGCCTCGGCGCGGCGATCGCCGGGATCGCCGCCGCGGTCCTGCTCGGCCTCCTGTCGGCCCCCGGCGCGAGGGCCGACGTCGCGATCCCGCCCCCGCCGGCGCACTACTTCAACGACGGCGCCGGCCTCGTTTCGGGCGACGACGCGTCGCGGATCGACGCCAAGCTCCGGGATTTCGACGAGCAGACGTCGACCCAGATCGTCGTCGCCGTTTTCCCCGAGCTCCCGGAACCGTCCCTCGAAGACTTCACGGTTCGAACCGCGCAGGCGTGGCGGGTCGGCCGGAAGAAACTCGACAACGGCGCCGTCCTCTTCATCTTCGTCAAGGACCGGAAGTCGCGGATCGAAGTGGGCTACGGGCTCGAGGGGTCCCTGCCGGACGCGCTCTGCAAGGACATCCTCCAGGACCGCCTCGCTCCCGAGTTCCAGGCGGGAAGGTATGCGGCCGGCATCGACGCCGCCGTCGACGCGATGATGCAGGCGACGCGCGGCGAGTACCACGCGAGCGGGCGCCGGCCGCCGGCGGGACGATCCTCCGGAAACCTCAACAACTGCGTCACGATCGGCGTCCTGCTGCTCTTCTTCGGATTCCCGCTCTTCTTCCGCCGCCGTGGATGGAGAACGTACGGCGGCGGCGGATGGTGGACGGGCGGCTGGGGCGGAGGCGGCTGGGGCGGCGGGGGTTGGGGCGGAGGCGGCGGAGGAGGCTTCTCCGGGGGCGGAGGATCCTTCGGCGGCGGCGGATCGTCCGGCAGCTGGTGAGGAGAAGCCGATGAAGAGCCTGCTCGATGCCGGAGACCACGAGAAGATCATCCGGGCGATCTCGGACGCCGAGGCGAAGAGCTCCGGACAGATCCGCGTGCATCTCCATCACCGGGCCGTGAAGGATCCGATCGAGGCGGGACGAAAGGTGTTCGAGAAGCTCGGCATGACCGCGACCGCCGAGAAGAACGGCGTGCTCATCTTCGTGGCTCCGCGCTCCCACAACTTCGCGATTCTCGGCGACTCGGGAATCCACGAAAAATGCGGCGACGACTTCTGGCGCGACGCCGCCGCTGCGATGAGCGAACATTTCCGAAAGGGCGACTTCGCCGGAGGCATCGTCGCGACGGTCGACACGGCCGGCGCCGCCCTCGCCGCGCATTTCCCGCGCGGGGAACGCAGCGTCAACGAGCTCCCGGACGAGATCGACGAGAAATAGCCGGCGGGTGGGACGGCGGCCCGAGGCCACACGGAGATCCGGCATCCCGGGGCCGGATCGGCGAGTCCGCTTCAGTTCGAGTCGCCGACCTCGGTCGGCGGGGAGGGCCAGTCCCGAACGAGACGGCGGAACTGGTCCGCCTTTTCCCTTCCCCGGATCTTCGAGGGACTGACGCCGAACTCCTTCCGGAATGCGGCGGTGAAGTGGCTGTGGCTCGAATATCCGAGCTCGAGCGAAAGGGCGGCGAGGTCGATCTCCGGGTCCACGATCCGGTCGAGGGCGATCCGGAGGCGGAGCGCCGTCCGGTACTGGTGGAGCGTCCGCCCCGTCGCGCGGCGAAAGACGCGGCAGAGGTGGAACGGAGACAGCCCGACCGCCCTCGCGATGTCGTCGAGCTTGAGGGGCGCCGCGAAGTTCTCGAGGATCACCGCGCGGGCACGGTCGATGCGTGCCCGCTGGCGGCGGCGCGGAATCGCGTCGGGCGGCCGGCGAGAGGGCCGGAACGCGGCTTCGACGAGCGCCATCGCCATCTCGTCGACCTCGAGCGCATCCGGACGGGAGTCGGAGCCGATCCGATCGAGCAGCGAGCGGTGGAGGAGATAGCTTCGGGTCGAGCTCGGCCCTTCGATTTCGGCGAACCCGGAGGCGGCGCCCGGTCCCTCGCCCCCCGCGATCTCCGCGAAAACGTCCGGCCGAACGAGGATGTAGGCGCCGTGCGAACGCTCTCCGAAATGGCGGCTCATCCGATACGGCGACCCGGGATTGATGAGGAGCGTGCACGTCGGATCGATGACCGCGGAGCGAGCGCCCGAGTGCACGACGAACGCGCCGACGTGCGTGAACGAGATCATCGGCCAGCGCTGCGACTGCACCGCCGTCGATTCGGAGGCGCCGACCACGCATCGCCATCGGCCGATGCGGAAGATCTCGGTCGCCCGGAGCGGCTCGATCGCCACGCCGACGGCATAGGCGTTGGCCGAAGCCAACGGGATCACGGAGGAACCTGCCGAAAAGCTCACCGGTTCACCCTCGCCAACGTACCGGGGAACCTTACGGAAGAGCTATCGAAATGTTGCGATCGGTTCAGCTGCCGCCGGAGCTCGCTCGAATGTTGTCCGGCGTGTAACGGAAGACGCCGTCGCCCATCGTCGAAAGGTACAGGCTGCCGTCTCCCGCGATCACCGCGTCGGAGACCTGAAGCTCGCCGCGCGGGAGTTCGAGAGAGGCGGACTCCGCGCCGCGGCGGATCGTCAGGAGGTTCTCGCGCACGTCGTAGCGGAAGAAGGGATGCGCCGTCGCTTCGGCGTCGTACTTCCGATAGATCCCGCCGGAGAGGAGCGGTCGGCGGCTCATCTCGAACCGGGCGGTCCCCCGAAACGTCGTCGAGGAGGTGCGCACCTCGAGCTCGGGGCGCCCCGTGGCATCGGAGACGACCTCCGCGTCGAGCGGCGCCCCGGAGACGCCCTCGACGCGCCGCCAGTTCGAGCCGTCCGCGGTCGTGAAGACGCCGCGGTCGGTCACGGCGACGGGCGCCGGCAGCGGCGAGCCGAAGAGCTTGAGAATCCGTCCCTCCGGAGGCCGCGCGGCGGCCGCGAATCGCCGGCCGGAGTCGTCCGAAACGAGAAGACTCGAGGCGGAAGCCGTGAGCCACACCGTACGCCCGTCGATGATCGAGGCCGCGAGCGCGAACGCTCCCGGAGGCGAGTCGCTGGAGACCTGGCGCGTTTCCGCTCCCGAGGCCTCCCACACGCCGGACCCGGCCCCGCCGTACGCGCGCAGGAAGAGGATGCGCGAGGGCTGCGCCGGATCCGCGGCGATCGCCGGCACGCGCGCCTCGTCGAGGCCTCCGGAGGCGGGAACGATCGTCGCTCCCCGGTCGTCGGAATAGAACATCCCTTCGCCGAGCGATCCGAGATAGAGCCGTCCGGTCCGCGGATCGACCTCGAGGGCCGACACGTCGAGCGTTTCCCGCGAGATTCGCGACCAGCTCTTCCCGCCGTCGTCGGAGCGGTGCAGTCCGCCGACCGTCCCCGCGTACAGCACGTTCGGCGACTTCGGATCGAGATGGACGACCGGCGTGCGCCGGTTCGTGAAACCGGCGGTGAATCGCGTCCAGCGGTCCCCCCCGTCGTCCGAGCGGTAAACCCAGCCGCACGTGGACACCCATACGCGGGAAGCGTCGTGCGGATCGAAGTCGAACGAATACACGGTCGCGTCGAGCACCATCCCGTTGGCGATCCTCGACCACGTGCGTCCGGCGTCGCGGGTCCGGAACGCCTGGCGATACGTCCCGGCGTAGAGCGTCGTCGCGTCGGCGGGATCGAAGGCCAGAGACTGCACGAGCGAAAGGCCCGGAACTCCTTCTCCCGTCGGCTTCCAGCTCTGTCCCCCGTCCTGCGAGAGGAACACCCCGTCGTCTCCTCCGCAGGCGAGGAGCCGCGGGTTCCCCGGCGACTGCGCGAACGCGCGCGCGTCGACCGACCGGTCCCAGCGCGCGAGAACGGTCCATTCCGCTCCGTCGTCGTCGGAGACCGCGAGCAGCGCCCCCCGTCCGGTCCCGGAGAGCGCGGCCCAGAGGCGGCCGGGCGTGCGAACGTCGGTCCTCAACGTCGAGACGACGTAGCCGGGGAACTGGTTGCCGGGACGCGTCGCATTCCACGAACGCCCGCCGTCGATCGAGCGGTAGACGTTCCCGCGCGACGTCCCGCAGAAGACCGAGTCCGGGCGGAAGGAGTCGACGGCGATCGCGGTCACGTCGGCGCCGGCGACCGGAACGCGGACCCATCCGGCGCGAGCCACGACGCCGTACGCGAGGAAGCCGAAGAAGAGGAGGAGGCGACGGGTCACCAGGCCGATTCTAACCCGGATCGCGCGCGCCGGGCCGCGATGTGTCGTGGCGCGGCGTTTGCTATCCTCGCCGCCGTGCAGAGAATCCGAAAAGCCGTCTTCCCCGCCGCCGGCCTCGGCACGCGGTTCCTCCCCGCCACGAAGGCGCTCCCGAAGGAGATGCTCCCGCTCGTCGACAAGCCGCTGATCCAGTACGCCGTCGAAGAAGCGCGGGATTCCGGGCTCGACCAGATCCTCCTCGTCACGGGCCGCGGAAAGAACGCGATCGAGGACCATTTCGACGTGTCCTTCGAGCTCGAGACGCTCCTCGGCGTTCGCGGCAAGGAAGACCTCCTCGCGGAGGTGGAGGAGATCTCGCAGATGATCGAGGTCGCCTACGTGCGTCAGAAGCAGGCGCTCGGTCTCGGCCACGCGATCCTCCAGGCGCGCCAGCTCGTCGGCGACGAGCCGTTCGCGGTCCTCCTCGCCGACGACGTGATCGACGCCGAGCGTCCCGCTCTGCGGCAGATGATCGAGGTCTTCGAAAGGCGCGGCAATCCCGTCCTCGCGCTCTGCGAGGTCCCGCGCCAGGACACGGCGATGTACGGCATCGTCTCGGGAAAGAAGATCGACGACCGCCTGACGGAAGTCACCGGCATGGTCGAAAAACCCGCTCCCGAAAAGGCGCCGTCCAACCAGGCGATCATCGGCCGGTACATCCTCACGCCGGACATCTTCGAGATCCTCGCGAGCACTCCGCCCGACCACCGCGGAGAGATCCAGATCACCGACGCTCTCAAGACGCTTCTCGGCCGCCGCCCGATCGACGGCTACGCCTTCGAGGGGAAGCGCTACGACGCGGGGGACAAGCTCGGATTCCTGAAGGCGACGGTCGAGCTCGCGTTGAAGCGCGAGGACCTCGGCGCCTCGTTTCGCGAGTATCTCGCCGGTCTCTTCCGCTGACCCGACGTCGGGCGGGCACGCGCCCGGCCGGCTCGATGCATCGCCGCGCCAGCCCGCCTGGCGATCCGGGTCGGATGGCCTCACCGGGCGACCACGACGAGACGCGCCGAGGCGCGAGCCCGCCGGGATGCGGGTCGCCCGGCGACGGCTAAGGCGTACCGTGAGCGTACGTCGTGCCGACGTCGGGCGGGCACGCGCCCGGCCGGCTCGATGCATCGCCGCGCCAGCCTCGGGTGACTTGAAGAACGCCCGCGACAATTTCAACCAGCGCTGAGGCGCGGCCAGGCGCGAGCCCGCCGGGATGCGGGCCGGCTGCGGCGACCGGAGGCGTACTCAAGCAGTACGTCGCAGGGAGACGCGGCCGGCACGCGCCCGGCCGGCTCGATGCATCGCCGCGCCGGCCACCCCTCAGCGGCGGGTGCCGTCGAGCGAGATCACCGTCCTCGCCCCGACGACCTCGGCCCGATGGCGGGCTCCCGCCGGCACGTAGAGCCGGTCTCCGGGGCGCAGATCGAAGACCGATCCCTCCTCGAGCTCGATCCGGAACGTGCCCTCGACGACGGCGTCGCATTTCTCCTCGGCATGGGAGTGCCAGTCGAAGGCCGTGCCGGGACGGTACGCATAGACGGCCACTTCGAAGCCCTCGTGCTCCATCGCGCGGCGGAGCCGGCGCTCGGTCATCTCTCCGTCGCGCGGGTCCCACGCCTCGCGGCGGCCCCTCTCCATGGCGTCATTATCCCGCGGGTTCGCATACGATCGCCGCAATGAAACGGCTCGATCCCGCGCTCCTCTGGCTCGGGCTCGTCGTCCTGCTGTTCGCCGACCTCCTCTTCCTTCCGGTGATGATCTTCGGGCGCGACGTGAACAGCTACTTCCTGCCGCTCGAAAGCGCGGTGCACCGCGCGTGGGCGTCGGGGCGCCTGCCCCTCTGGTTCGGGGAGGTTTCCGGCGGGAAACCGCTCCTTCCGAATCCGAACGCCGGGGTCTTCTATCCCCTCCGGCTGCTCGCCGCGGCGCTGCCGTTCGCGGCGGGATTCAAGCTCTATCTGGTGGCGCACGTCTTTCTCGCCGGATGGGGCGCGATGCGGCTCGCGCGCGCCCTCGGCGTTTCGAGAGGCGGCGAGCTCGTCGCGGCGGCGACATATGCGCTCTCGGGTCCGTTCCTCTCGACCGTGCTCTTCTCGAACATGCTCCCGGGCGCCGCGCTGATGCCGTGGGCGGCGTTCGCCGGGCTGCGCCTGGCCGACCGCCCCGGCGCCCGACGGGCGGCGGCCGCGGCCGCCCTCCTCGCGCTCGCGATCCTGGCGGGTGAACCCTTCACGCTCTTACTCTGCGCGGCGTTTTTCTTCGCGTTCGCCGCATCCGCGGAGCCGGATCGTCGTCTCCGGGCCACGGCGCTGTCGGCGGGCGCGTGCGCCGCGGCCGTCGCGGCGGCCGCGATCCAGCTCGTTCCGATGTTCCTCTATCTTCCGGAGACGTTTCGCGCGCAGGTGCGGTTCCGCCTGCTCGCGACGCTCCAGTGGTCGCTCTCTCCCGCGCGTCTCCTCGAATGGATCGTTCCCTATCCCTTCGGCGATCCGACCGGGTTCCTCGCCTGGAAGACGTGGGGAGGACGGTTCTTCGACGGGCGTCCCGGCGGATACTTCGCCACTCTCTTCTGCGGCGCGTTCGCCGCTGCCGCCGTCCTCCTCCCGGCCGCCCGCTTCGGCGACCGCCGCCGCGGACGGGCGCTTCGCCTGGCGTTCGGCGCGAGCGTCCTGCTCGCCTCCGCCGCCGTCTTCGTGCCCCGGGAGATGCTGTCGATTCCGACGAGGATCGCGCTCCGCTATCCGGAGAAATTCGTGCTCGGCGCGGTCCTCGTGATGGCGATGTGGGCCGCGCGCGCGTGGGACGCCGCGAAGACGAACCGGCGGATCGCCGGCGTCCTGGCCGCGGTCGCCGCCGCTCTCCTGGGCATCGGGCTCGCCGCGCGGCTCTTCGCGGCAGCCGCGGCGCGCGCGGTCCTCGCCTGGACGGGAGACGGCCGCGCCGCCGCCTCGCTCGTCGAGCGGGAGCTGCCCCGGACGCTTATTTCCGGCAGCCTCCACTGGGCCCTCGCCGCGGCGGCGGCGCTCCTCCTCGCGCGCGCCGAGGGACGGCGGGTCTTCGCCGCGGCCGCGCTCCTCCTCGTCGCCGCCGACGTCACGCTCGCGACGCGCCGGATCGTCGCGACCGCGCCCGAATCCGACGTCCTCGGCGCTCCCCCCGCGATCGCGGCGCTCCGCGGCCTCGACCCCGCCGCCCGCTATTCGTTCCTCCCGCAGGCGATGTACTTTCCGATCGCCGGGTCCCGCGACGCGGAGCGGGGCCGCCGCGGCGACC
The DNA here is from genome assembly GCA_035717485.1 of Thermoanaerobaculia bacterium. Classification (NCBI taxonomy): domain Bacteria; kingdom Pseudomonadati; phylum Acidobacteriota; class Thermoanaerobaculia; species Thermoanaerobaculia bacterium. Next base: position 10,690 of record DASTIQ010000335.1, read on the forward strand.
GCCCGCCGGAGGTCGCGCTCCGAGCCTTCGCCGGTTCGTTGTGGGGAAGGCCCTCGGTCCTGAACAGCGACCCGGACGCCTCGGATCTCGCGGGGCACGCCTTCGTCCGGCGCGACCTCTTCGACGTTCTCGCGCGCTCGCCGGGCGACGTCGCCCGATTTCTCGCGGGCTACTCGATCCGCTGGATCGTCCGGTTTCCGGACGCTCCGGCGCTCGCCGGGACGGTCCCCGCGGCACGCGCGGGAGACGTGGTCCTCGACGAGATTCCGGACGCCGTTCCGCGCCTTTCCATCGCGTCGGGTTGGAAGGAGCTGCCGACGGCGGCCGCCGCGGAATCCGAGGTGCGTTCCGCCGCGATTCCTCCTTCGACGGCGATCCTCGAAACCGGAAGGAGCCGCGAGGGAACCGACGCTCCGGGACGCATCGTTTCGGATGCCGAGGAGGAGAACGGATTCGAGGCGGCGGTCGCCTGTCCGTCGGGATGCTGGCTGCGCGTGACGCGGGGCTGGTGGACGTTCCGGGACGTGAGAGTCGACGGCGCGCCGGCGAATGCGGTCCCGGAGCGGGTCGCGCTCTCGGCCCTGCGTCTGCCGGCCGGAACGCATCGCGTCTCCTGGAGGGAACGGGTCCCGGGGGGGATTGCCGGTGCGCTCGCGAGCCTCCTCGGGATCTCCGTGATCGCGCTCGCTTCGGCGAGGAAAATCTAGTCCTTCTTCGCGCCCTTCCGCGCCGGCTTCTCCGGTTTCGCCGGCTTCTCGCTCTTCTTTTCCGCCGCCTTCCCGGCTTTGTCCTCCTTCTCGGAGGCGCTTTCGCTCGACTCGCCGCCGCGATCCGAGCCGGACTTTCCCGCGTAGTCCGTCACGTACCAGCCCGAGCCCTTGAACTGGATCGCGGGCGCCGACATCAGTTTCTTCAATTTCCTTTCGCCGCAGTGGGGGCAGATCTTCAGCGGCTTCTCGCTGTAGTTCTGGATGACCTCGGTCTTCTTCCGGCAGTGCTCGCAGCGGTATTCGTAGAGGGGCATCGAACGATCAACCCTGTCCTTCCGCGGCGCCGCCTCCCGAGTGCGTGCGCCATTGGAGCTTCTTGACGGCGGGCTCGGGTTTCCGCCGGATGAGGTCGTGGCAGAAGAAGAGGAAAAGCAGGCGCGCGTTGGTCGCCGCGTCGCCCGGACCCTTGCGGCAGAGGTCGACGAACGCGGTCCTCCCGTCGACGAACGAGAGAAACGTCCGCTCGTCCTCCGAGAGGTCGGCCGACGGGATGGCGTCCGGAACCGGCTCGAGAATCGTCCAGGAGGGGCCGAGCTGTTTGACGAGGGCCTTCGGGTTGGCGACCTTCAGGACGCCCTCCCGGACCGCCCGATCGATCGGAAGATCCAACTGGATCTTCTCCTCGGCGCGGAAGCGGCCGACCTCGAAGGTCACCTCGCCGGAATCCCAGTCGAAGATCGACCAGAGGATCGCCGACACCTGGCTGAGAACGGCCGTGGCGATCACCGCGGGCGAGAGAACGCCCATGTCGATCAGGACTTCGCCCTGGCGCTTCGCTCCGAAGGCGATCCGCCGCCCCGATTCCTCGAGATCAGCGGTGGTGATCAGCCCGCGCCGGACGAGAAACGCGCCGAGGGCGTCTTCCATGTCGCTCGAGGTCGCGAACACGACCTTGCCGGCGTCGAGGAAGACCCTCTTGACGACGTCGGAGCGACGCGCGGTGATCACGCCGGGCACGCGATACCGGTGGATCGTCGCCAGGACCTTCGGAAGCGGCGTCGCCGCGAGGTCCCCCCGGTACTGGAACTTCGAGCTCATGGTGAATGAGAGCGGATTCTATAAGATCCCGGCGTGCTCACCGTGGCGGCGGCGATCGAGCGGATCGACCGCGAAGTCGCCCCGCTCGAGGCGGAACCGGCTCCCCTCTCCGGGGCGGAGGGGAGGGTGCTCGCGGCGGACGTCGTCGCGGGCGTCGAATATCCGCCGTTCGACACGACCGCCATGGACGGCTATGCCGTCGGCGGAGCCGGTCCCGAGTGGCGCGACCGTCCCGGCACGATCGCCGCGGGAGCCGCGCCCATGGCCTCGCTCTCGCCGGGCGAGGCCGTGCGGGTGATGACCGGCGCCCCGATCCCGCCCGGAACGGACGCCGTCGTTCCCGTCGAGGAGGCGGACGTCTCCGCCGGAATCCTCCGGGCGCTGTCGGTGCCGGAGCCCGGAGCGCACATTCGACGCCGCGCGGAAGTCTTCCGGCCCGGCGACGTGCTCCTGGAGGGGCGGGAACGGCTGTCGCCCGGATCGATCCTGCTCCTCGCGACCGCCGGCGTCGATCCGGTGGACGTCGTGCGGCGCCCCCGCGTCGTGGTCGCGGCCACCGGCGCGGAGCTCGTCGATGCCGGAGGACCGATCGCGCCCGGGCAGATCCGGAACGGCAACGGCCCCGCCCTTTCGGCCGCTCTCGTCCGGCGCGGAATCGAAGCGCGTTCGTCTTCGTCCGTTTCCGACGATCTCGGGCTCCTGACGGCATTTTTCGAGTCGGCGCGAGACGCGGACCTCGTGCTCACGACCGGCGGCGTATCCGCGGGCGATTACGACCGGACGGTCGACGCGGCCGAGCGCGCCGGGTTCCGCCTCCTTTTCCACCGGGTCGCGGTCAAACCCGGCATGCCGATCGCGTTCGGACGCCGCGAGCGGACTTTCTGGTTCGGCCTTCCCGGAAATCCCGTTTCGGCGCTCACGACGTTCGCCGTTTTCGTCGAGACGGCCCTCGACCGCTTCGAGGGGATCCGCCGGGACCGGTACGTCGTCGCGCGCCTCGCCTCTCCGGTGCGCTCCAAGCCCGGGCGCGAGATCTATCGAGACGCCGTCCTCTCCTCGGTCGAGGGGGGGCTGGTCGTCGCTCCGCTCGTCTCCCGGGGAAGCCACGACGTCCGCGTCCAGGCGCGCCGGAACGCCCTGCTCGTCCTCCCGGCCGAGGGCGGGCAGTGGCGGGGCGGTGAGCCGATGCGATGCCTTCCCCTCTCCCCGGGGAGCGCGGCGCCGCGGGATCCTCCCCTTTCCTGAAAAGGATCGGGTTTCGTGAAGGCGCGCTCGGCGGGGGGCCGCGCGTGCAAGAATCGGAGACGCGGAGGGGTTTCGTGCGCCGTGCGGTCGTCACCGGGATGGGATGCGTCTCCCCGAACGGGATCGGGCGGGAGAGCTTCGCCGAGGCGATCCGGTCGGGACGCTCCGGCGTCGGGAAGGTCTCCCTCTTCGATCCCGAAGGCCTTCCGGTCACGATCGCCGCGGAAGTCAAGGGATTCGACCCGACCGATCACCTGCCGGCCAAGGAGGTCGCCCGCCTCTCCCGCGCGGTCCCGATGGCGATCGCGGCCGCCACCGAAGCCCTCGAGGATGCGGGGATCGACGCGAGCCGCCTGACCCTCGAAGAGTCCCGCGAGCTCAACGTGATCCTCGGAACGGGAGGCGGGGCGATCGAGTTCGCGGAACGGATGTATCACCTCTATTACACGGGCCAGCAGCGGAAGGCGTCGGCCCACACGATCTCGACCGGAACGATCGGGACGATGTCTTCCGAGCTCTCGATGCGATTCGGGCTGCGCGGCGCCTCGCACGTCATCACGACCGGGTGCGCGTCTTCCACGGACGCCCTCGGATACGCGTTCCGCTCGATCAAGCACGGCGACGCCTCGATCGCGCTCGTCGGCGGCGTCGACGCGACGATCGTCCGCGGAATCATGGAGGGGTTCATCCTGATGCGGGTCGTCTCGACCGCGCGAGACGACCGGCCGGGCGAAGCGTCGCGGCCGTTCTCGGCGGACCGGGACGGCTTCGTCCTGGGCGAAGGCTCGTGGATGTTCGTCGTCGAGGAGCTCGAGCGGGCGCGGTCGCGCGGGGCGCGCGTGTACGGAGAGATCCGGGGCTACGGCGCGACCTGCGACGCGCATCACCGCATCCGCCTCGACGAGTCGGGAGAGGAACCGGCGCGGGCGATGCAGCTTGCGCTCGCCGAGGCCGCGCTCTCGCCGGCGGACATCGGGTATCTCGCCTACCACGGAACGTCGACGGAGCTGAACGACCGCGTCGAGACGCGCGCGGTCCGCAAGGCGTTCGGCGAGGCGGCCGGGCGGGTGCCGGGCTCCTCGATCAAGTCGATGATCGGGCACCCGCAGGGCGCCTGCGGCGCCGCGGGCGTCGCGGCGACGCTGCTGGCGATGCGCGACGGATTCCTCCCGCCCACGATCAACCTCGGCGCCCCGGACCCGGACTGCGACCTCGATTACGTCCCGAACGCGGCGCGCGAGGCGAGCTTCGACGCCGCCCTCTGCAACTGCATCGCCTT
>DASTIQ010000336.1 GCA_035717485.1 Thermoanaerobaculia bacterium
CCTCGCGCGCCACGCGCGTCACCTCGGCCGCGAACGACGACAGCTGGTCCACCATCGTGTTCACCGTCCGCGCGGTGCGGAGGAATTCGCCTTCGAGCGGGCGCCCCTCCTTTTCGAGCGCCATGCTCTGGGAGAGGTCGCCCTTCGCGACGGCGCCGATCACGCGGGCCGTTTCCGTCGTCGGGTGGACGAGGTCGCCGATCAGGTTGTTGACGCATTCGAGAGAAGCGTTCCACGAGCCGCGGGCGTCGGGGAGGGCCGCTCGCTGGTGGAGGCGCCCCTCCTTTCCGACGACGCGCGCCACCCGCTCGAGCTCGCGCGCGAGCCGCTCGTTCATCTCGACCACTTCGTTGAAGACCTCGGCGATCTTCAGATCTTCGCCCCCGCCCGCCTCGGACAGCCGGACGGAGAAGTCGCCCCGGCGGAAACTCGTCAGGGCCGCGAGAAGGGTGCGGCCGTCGAGTTTGCCGGACCCCTCGCCGTTCCCGTTTCCCTTTCCCCGGGACTCTTCGGGAACCTCGGCCGCGAGCTTCCGCAAAGCCTGCTTGCCGATCGAACCGCCGTTCTGGCGGGTGGACGAACGCCCGTCGCTCCCCGTTCTCATAGGCTCACTCTTCCTCCGTTGGGATGGTCATGCCGATCGCGTATTTCGATTCGGCCGCATCATTGCAAAAATCGTACCTCCGGACCCGTTCGAAGTTCCCGGAACGGCCATTGCATACAGAGAGATACCGGAGGTCACACATGAAGAATTCGCAAGTGGCAGAGAAACCGAGAGTTCTTTCCGCCTCGACGCTTTCGGGCGACCCGGTCCGAAACAACCGGGGGGACGATCTCGGGAAGATTGAAGACCTGATGATCGATCTCGAGAACGGCCAGGTGGCGTATGCGGTCCTTTCCTTCGGCGGGGTCTTCGGAATCGGCGACAAGCTGTTCGCGGTTCCCTGGAAGGCCATGACCGTCGACACGGACCGCCACTGCTTCCTGCTCGACGTCCCGAAGGAACGCCTCAAGGACGCTCCGGGATTCGACAAGGACAACTGGCCCGACATCACCGACACCGCCTGGAGCACTCAGGTCAACTCGTTCTACGGCACCAAACCTTACCGGGAAAATCGCTTTTAGCACGAACGGTACGCCGTCGAACCGGAAAAGCGCCTTCGGGCGCTTTTCTCTTGGGTGGATTTCCGTCGCACGGCGGAGACGCGAATTCCGGACATCGGGAACCGCCGTCCGAAGGCCGGGGAGCCGCGTCCCTCCTCTTCCGCCGTCGGCCGATTCCCTAGACCGGCGGACCCAGGAAGTACCCCTGCCCGTACGGAATGCCGATCCTCCGGCACTCCGCCAGGTCCTCCTCGGACTCGATGCCTTCCGCCACGCAGAGCGCCTCGATCCGTCCCGCCACGTGGAGGAGCATCTCGACGATGTCGCGCTTGATCGTGTCCCGGGCGAGGCCGGTGACGAGCGTGTTCGCGATCTTCAGGAAGTTCGGCTTCAGTTCCGCGATCGACTGCAGCGACGCGAACCCCGAGCCCGCGTCGTCGATCGCCACCCGGAAGCCTTCCAGCCGCAGCCGCTCGATCGCATCACGGAACGTCGCGAGGTCGCGGATCGCGCTCCGCTCGGTGATCTCGAGCACGACCCGGTCGCGCTGGGCGCGGAGGGGGTCGAGGATCGTCGCGCCGCGGCGCGCGATCGCCGAGACCATCTCCGCCTCCACGTTGACGAAGAGGAGCGACGGCCCGTCCGCCGAGAAGTGGTCCGCCGTCGAGCGGAGACAGAGCTGCTCCAGGTCCCACACCGCGTCGTTGGCGATCGCGTACTCGAACAGGAGGTCGGGACTCTCGAATCCCGTCCCCGCCGGCCCGCGCGAGAGCGCTTCGTGCCCGAGGAGAGCGAGGTTCGCGAGCTCGAAGATCGGCTGGTAGACCGTCCGGATGTCCCTCCGCTCCACGATCTCCCGGAACACCCGGCGGAGGCGCCGCGTCCGGTCCTCCTCGCGCGAAGTGGCGACCCGGAACGCCTCCCGCAAAGCCCGGTAGACGACGCGTTCCATCCGCATCTGGGCGCTCGGGAGGATCATCGCGTGCCCGACCGACACGCCGATCGGCTTGTGGATCCGTTCGCGGAACCGGCCGTCGAGCGTCTGCCGGAGGGTCTCCTCGGTCTGGCGGGCCTTGCGCTCGAGGAGGCCGCCGTCGTCGTCGCCCGATTCGAGCGCGGTGAAAACGAGGAACTCCGCGCCGGCGGGACGGCTGATGGCGACGATGTCCTCCGACGAGAAGAGGGTTCCCACGAGGCGCTTCAGCGTCCGCGAGGTCTCGAGGATCAGCCCGTCGAAGACTTCCCACCCGTACGTGTCTTCGACGTGGCTGTACTTCTCCACGTCGATCGTGAGGACGCCCATGCGGCGGCGGTCGAGCAGCCGGTCGCGGAGCGCGTCGAGCACGACCGGCATGGACGGAAGCTGCGTGACGGCGTCGTACAGGAGGCTCTTCTTCCGGAAGTGCTCCTCCGCCGACGGGAGAACCGAGGCCGACGGGCGCTGCTCCGCCAGCCGCTCGACGGCCTCGAGGAGCTTGCGTTTCGTGAAGGGCTTCGTGACGTGGTCGTCCGCGCCCGCCTGCATCGACGTGATCATGTCCCGGATCTCGTTGCGGACCGACAGCATCACGATCGGAATTCCCTGCGTTTCGGGATGGTTCTTCAGCGTCGCGCAGACCTCCCACCCGGAGATTTCCGGCATCATGACGTCCAGGAGCGCGAGATCGGGACGTTCCCGGATCGCGGTCTCGATCGCGTCGCGGCCGCTCGCGACGGGCAGCACGGTGTAGTGGGCGCTCTGGAGCAGCGAGCCGACGAGCGTCCGGACGTCTTCGTCGTCGTCCGCGACGAGGATCCGCCGGAAGCCGTTCCTCGGCGGCGCCGCGGTGCCGGCGGCCGCCGCTTCAGACGGAGACGACACAGTGCACGTTCTCGCCGGCGAGCCGCTCGCGCCCGTCGAGCGCCGCGATCTCGAGGAAGAAGCTCATCCCGACGAGACGCGATCCGGCGCTTCGGACGAGGTCCGCGGCGGCCCGCGCGGTCCCTCCGGTCGCGAGCACGTCGTCGACGAGCAGGCAGGGCTCTTCGGGGGCGATCGCGTCGTGGTGGATCTCGAGCGCGTCGACGCCGTACTCGAGCGTGTAATCGACCCGGCGCCGGGGACGCGGGAGCTTTCCGGGCTTGCGGGCGGGAACGAAGCCGGCGCCGAGCGCGAGCGCGACGGCCGACCCGAAGATGAAGCCGCGCGCTTCGATCCCGATCACCTTCCGCACGCCTTCGTCGCGGAACGGCGCGCTCATCTCGGCGATCGCGGCGGAGAAGAGCTCTGGATCGGACCAGAGCGGGGTGATGTCCTTGAAGACGATCCCCGGCGACGGAAAATCGGGAACGTCGCAGATCCCGGCCGCGAAGGAGGAGACCGGTTCGCTCATCGGCGCACCTCGAAATCGGAAAAAGGCGTCTCGTCGATGTCGGAGCTCTCGACGCTCTCGATCCGGGAAATCGCCGATCCCCGGCGGAGGACCCCCTCGAACCGCTCGAGGACTTCCGCCTCGGCGGTCGCGATCGCCTCGACCCTCCCGTCTTCGCGGTTCCTCACCCAGCCGCGCACCCCGTGCGAGCGCGCGGTGCGCCGCACCCATTCCCGGAAGCCGATTCCCTGCACCCGCCCGCTCACGAGGTAGCTCCGGGTCATTCGTGCCCCGCCCCGACGGTATGGCTTTCCGGGAGGCGGGTCACTCGCTTCGTCCGAAGCGGCCGAGCAGCGGAACGAAGGTCACGTCGTCCTTCTCTTCCTGGCCGAAGTGATCGCGGCGCTTCTTGATGACGCGCAGACGCTGGACCTTCTCGTCGCCCACGGGAACGATCATCCGTCCGCCGACCGCGAGCTGGTCGAGGAGCGGCCGCGGGACCTCCGACGCGCCCGCGGCGACGAGGATGCGGTCGTACGGCGCGTTCGCCGCGAAACCGTAGGTGCCGTCGAGCGCCTTGACGGAAACGTTGTCGCAACCGAGAGAACGCAGGAGCGAGGACGCGCGGCGGGCGAGGTCGCTCACCCGCTCCAGGGTGAAGACCATGCGGGCGAGACGGCCGAGCACCGCCGCCTGATACCCCGAGCCGCAGCCGATCTCGAGCACCTTGTGGTGCGGCTCGATCGAGAGCAGCTGCGACATCCGTCCGACGACGTATGGCTGGGAGATCGTCTGGCCGAATCCGATCGGGAGAGAGTGGTCGCCGTAGGCCTTTTCCGCGACCGCGTCCGGAACGAAACGGTGCCGCGGGATCTCCCGCATGGCGGCCAGGACCCGGGGATCGTCGATGCCCCGCGCGGCGACGAGCTTCTCGACCATCCGGAGCCGCGCCTCTTCGAAGGGATCTGGCGCGGAATCCGCTCTAAATGTCGATGCTGGCACGGGTTCGGAGTATAGCAGGCCAACGGCGATCCATGCGTCGCGGGAGCTGGCCCGGGGAAACGAAGGCGTGCGGCGGCGGCGCGGCTGCGTCGAACGCGCGACTCGCCAGCGCGGCTGCCATCCCCGTCGCCGACGCTCCCGTTCGCGCTTCCACCCGCCAGATCGGCGAGCGCCGCGGGCGGGCGGCACTCGCCCGTCCGGCTCGATGCATCGCCCGCCTACTTACGAAGTCGGCACGAATCGCGCGATCACCGAATCGAGCGTTTCCAATGCCGCATAGTCCGTCAGATCGAGATGCAGCGGCGTGACGGAGATGAGCTTCTCCGCGATCGCCCAGAGATCGGTGCCCTCTTCGGGTTCGCCGGTCGGCGGGGAGGCGCCGATCCAGTAGTACTTCTTCCCCCGGGGGTCGAGCTTCTCGAGCACCCCTTCCTGGTAGATGCGGCGGCCCATCTTCACGGCCCGCACGCCCCGCACCTCGCCGGCCGGAACGTTGACGTTCAGGAGCGTCCCGGGCCGGAGCGGATTCCGGAGCACCTCGAGCACGAGATCCCGCGCGAACGCCGACGCCGCCTCGAACGTGAACCCGGGCGCGATCTCCTGCGAGATCGCGATCGCGGGAATCCCGAGGATCGCCCCTTCGAAGGCGGCCGAGACGGTGCCGGAGTAGGTCACGTCGTCGCCGAGGTTCAGGCCGAAGTTGATGCCGGAGAGGATCGCGTCCGGCCGCCGGTCGCGGAGCAGGTAGTGCACGCCCCAGTTCACGCAATCGGTCGGCGTCCCGTCGACGACGTACCGGTTCTTCGAAAGCTCGGTCGCGCGGAGCGGGTGATGGAGAGTGAGGGAATGCCCCGCCGCGCTCCGTTCCCGGTCGGGAGCGACGACGACGACGTCGCCCGCCGGCCCGACCCCTTCCGCGAGCGCGCGGATCCCGTCGGCCGCGACCCCGTCGTCGTTCGTCACGAGGAAGAGGGGCCGCTTCATCCCTCGTACACGACGGAGTTCTTCCCCGTCTCGTGCAGGGTGATCCGCTTGAGCTCGGTTCCGGGAAGAGCCCCGGAAAGGCGCGTCCAGATCGCCACGGCGATGTTCTCGGCGGTCGGATTGATCCCGCGCAGGAAGTCCACGTCGAAGTTGAGATGGCGGCGCTCGAGATTGCGGACGACGCGTTCGTCGACGATCCGCTTGAGCTCCTTGAAGTCCATGACGTAACCGGTCTCGGGGTCGATATCCCCCTCGACGGTGACTTCCAGTCCGTAGGTGTGCCCGTGTCCGTGGTCGTGATTGCACTTGTCGAAGACGCGGCGATTCCATTCCGGGTCCCGGCGCTCGTTGTGGAGGCGGTGGGCGGCCGCGAAATGGTGCGTCGAGGTCAATTGAACCTTCATCGACCGATCTTACTTCGGCGGGAAAAAGGCCCGGCGGCGGCTTCCCCCGTGGCATCCGGGCGCGCAATTTGCAAGTCCGTCGCCCGAACGTACAGGAAGCCTGAGGAGGCGATTTTGCGTCTCGGAGGTGGAAGCCGTAACGAGGAGGTCAGAACGTGAAAACTCATTCTCTCGCCATGACTTTGACCCCGCTGCCCGAAGACGCGGCGCCCGCCGATCGATCCCGGCCGGCCCGCCTGCGCCGCCGCTCCCGCCCCTCTTCCCGGAATGTGTCGTCGACGATCCGGCAGGCTCTCGAGATCGCCGGCGAGACGCTCTGGGTGCTGCTCCTTTTTCTCGTGATCGGGTTCGTGGTCGCCAAGGCTCCCCAGATCAATGCCGCGATCGACCAGATCAGCGGAGGCTCGTCGGCCCCCGTCTCGCCCTCGCCGGATCCTTCGCAGGAAGCCCAGATCCGGGATCTGCAGGCGCGGTTCGCCCGGTACGAAGGCAAGCTCGCTCCCCTCGAGAAAGGCTACGCACAGCTCAGGCAGCGGCACGCCGACCTGCTCAAGGCGTATGCCGCCCTCCAGAAGGCTCGCGTCCGGGAGGCGACCTCCGAAGCTTCCGTCGCCGAGGCGCACTCGGTCGCCGCTCCCTGATCGCGGCAGACCGACGCGAACCCCGATCCGCCCCGGTGGCCCGCTTGTTGCTCTTTCGTGTGGGCGGGAGGCGCGATGCGGAACACCTTCTCGTGGTCCTGCTCGTCCTGCGGCGAATACAACGTCACCGATCTGAAGGAGAGGAACGCCGCCCTGCTGCGATGCCTCTTCTGTTTCCAACCCGTCCAGCCGGTTCCGTCTCTCGACTCGCGCCCGAAAGTGCGGCTCTCGGACGAGTGGCTGGGCGACGAGCTCATCCGCCCCCTGTTCGGACCGGACGTCACGCCCGACCCCGGCGGACGCTGACCCCGCGCGCGAGCGCGCATCCGGGACTCCTCCTCAGAGCTCGAGGAAGTGGTGGACGAGCGAGACGACGCGATCCGGGTCGTAGGGTTTCCGGACGTGTTCCGCAACGTCGAGGACCTTGCCGGTCGTCGAAGCTCCCCAGGCGGACAGCATGAGCACGGGGATCCCGGCGAGCCGCGGATCGTTCTTTCGCTCCTCGAGAAACTCCTCGCCGGTCATCAGCGGCATCAGGTTGTCGAGAAGGATGACGGCCGGAAGGGGCGCGTCGCGAAGCATGTCGAGCGCCTGTCGCCCGTTCTGCGCCGATTTCACCGTGCAGCCGCTCGACCGGAGCAGCAGGCCGAGGCTTTCCCGGCAATCCCGGTCGTCCTCGACGATCAGGACGTAGCGGCCGGCGCCGTCGGGGGAAACGCGGTCCCCGAGGCGCTCGTCGGAGTCGTAGGGCGAACCTCCTCCGGAAGGGTCGGCGGCGCACCGCTCCACGATCGCGAAGGAAAACGAAATGGCGGGGGCGACTTCGGGCGCGTTCATCGGAGACCTCCGGCGGATGGCGCGCCGGCAGCCTCCCCACCGCTTTGAGCACCAACCAGATTCCAGTATCTCACGAATCGCGCTTTCTCGCCTTCTGACGAGCGCGACTTTCCCCGAGACCGGCGGCGAGGCGGGGTTTTCACGGCACGGCGGGCCCTCGGCGTTCTCGAAACGACGAGCCGCGTTACCATTCGCCCGTGCCCCTTTCCCCTCTCGAGCAGCGCGTCCGACACGGGATCTACGCCGCCTGGATCGCGTCGGGCGCTCCGCCGACCGCCGAGCAACAGGCGGCCGCTCTCGCGGTTTCGGCCGACGACGTTCGCGAGGCGCGCCGCGCCCTCGCCGCCGCCCACGCGCTCGTGATCGACGCGGACGCCGAGATCCGGATCGCGCATCCGCTCTCCGCTTCTCCGACCGGCTTCGAAGTGTCGGCCGCGGGAAGGACGTTCCACGGCAACTGCATCTGGGACTCGCTCGCGATCCCCGCGATGCTCGCCGGCGACGCGTCGATCGCGGCTTCCTGCGGCGACTGCCAGGAGCCGATGGAGGTCCGGATCGAAGACGGAGACCTCGTCGGGGCGGAGCTCGCGAGCGACGCTCGCGCGATGCACGTCGCGGTCCCGGCGGCGAGCTGGTGGGACGACGTCGTGTACACGTGCAAGACGATCCTCCTCTTCCGCGACGACGCGCACGTCTCGCGCTGGTGCGGCCGCTGGCGCGTCCCCCGCGGCGCCGCGATTCCGCTCCGTCAGGCGTGGCTGCTCGCGCGCGCCTGGTACGGCAACCGGATGGATCCGGACTGGCAGCCGCGCCCGCGCTCGGAGGCGCAGAAGATCCTCGAGAGCGTCGGATTGACGGGAAGCTTCTGGAGGTTTTGACACGTCGGTTTTGCGACGGCTCGACCGCGCGCTCGGAGCTCAGCCACGCTGGGTCGAGCATTGACAGGCCGAGAGGCGCGTGGTCAAATCCGCTCCTCTTTCCGTCGGGACGTGGCGCAGCCTGGCTAGCGTACCTGAATGGGGTTCAGGGGGTCCCGGGTTCAAATCCCGGCGTCCCGACCATGAGAACGAATAATCTACGCGGTCTCTGTCCGCGAACTGTCCACCTTCTGCGGGCGCATCGAAGAACCGTTGATCCGCTGCTCCTGACGGCCGAATCTTCGCGCCCGAAGACGCTCTCCGAGGACCGTCCAACCTTTCGCCAGCCCGATCGCCAGGAGCGTATCCGTGATGGCATCGAAGACGTACAGGTGACGTTCGATCTCCACGTGGGAGTTCATGAGGGCGCAAACCCCGAAATCGACCACCCCGAGGGCGACGAGAAGGATGACGCTCTTTCCGCCGAGGACGGACCCGGGATCGCCGCGCCGCACGGAATGCAGGGCCAGGCCGAATGCGCCCCCGAAGATCAGGGCGAGCAGATAAGGTCCCGCCGCGGCGGCTTTCGCCCGGGCATGCGACCACGCCGAAAATCGATGCGACCTCGCCCTCGGCCGCTTCGCCGCCGACTCCGGAAGGTCACCGAAGGCCGGCGGCCGGATCACCATCGCCGCGCGGGCCGTGCGCGCGAGGATCGAGGCCGTTCGGCCCGGATGCGTGACGTAGAACCGGACGAGCGTGGAGTAATCGAGGCGAACGAGGGATCTCTCCTCTCGCGCCGCATCGATCGCCAGCGACCTCGCCGAGTCGTCGGCGAGGGCGGGGTCGAGGCCGATTTCGCGGAGATCGCGCCGGGGATCCGGAGAGTACCGGAGCACCTCGTCGAACACCGCCTGCCGAAGGGATTGCCGGACCATCTGGACGGAGATCGCCCGGGAATACACGAATCCGACGCTGAGGAGCGCCGCCGCGATCAGAACGCCCAGGGCCCGCGCCCTGCCGCCGGACGGAAGTCCGAACCAGAGCGCGCCGGCGGCGAGAACGGCGGCCTGAGGCGCCTCCTGCGGCTTCGACGTCATGAAAAAGACCGAAGACGCGAGATAGCCGGCGGCGAGCAGCGGGGTGAATCGCTTTCGCGCGAACGCCGCGGCCAGAACCGCGGCGATCCCGAAGAGCGACACGTAGGACGCCTCCTGGCCGTAGAGCGTGTTCATCGGCCCGACGTAACCGACGTCCGAAAAGAAGAAGCCGGCGGCGAGAAGGGCGACGATGCCCGCGCTCCCAAGCGAGCGCGCCAGGGCGATCCCGATGACCGCGAGGAAGAGGACGAAGAGAGTCGCATGCGCTCCCCCGATCCATCGGATGTCGAAATACCTCCCGCCGCCGAATGCGCGAGCGGGGACCATCATCAGCCGCACCAGCAGCGTCTCGGACGTGCGGTAGCCGTTCGGCCACCAGGCGCCCCTCCCGAACGCCAGTCGGGTCGTCGCGTAGTGAAAATGCTTCCCTCGCTCGCTCGTTCCCGCCGGGTATTCGAGACCGACGATCCCCATGATCTTCTCGAAATCGCCGTTGTTCGAAAGACCGGTGATCGGCGGGACCATCAACTGGAAGAACAGAGCTGCCGCGGTCGAGAGAACCACGGCGAGCGCGATCGCCCGACGCCGGAGAAAGGCCGAGAGAGAATCGGGAGTCGACTCCGTGTCCGATGTTCGGATCACCGTGGCGACAGAATATCGTGGACGCCCCTCCTCTCCGGAAAGGAGATGATTTCGTCCATTCGCGCGCTTCGCGCCGGAGGGCGCCGACTTATTTGAGGAGCTTCAGGATCTCCCGCAGCTCTTTCGCGATCTTCTTCGGATCGACGGAAGGGGCGGGAGGAGCGGCCGGAACGGGCGCCGGGCGCGGAACGGCGGTCGGCGTCGCCGCGGAAGCCGGAGCCGCCGCCTTCGCTTTCGCGCCGCCGTCGAAGGCGCCGGCCGAAATCTCGGCATCGATCTTCTTCTTCGCCCCGGCGATCGTGAAGCCCTCGTCGTAGAGGAGCTGCCGGATGCGGGAGATGATCGCGACTTCCCGGGCGGTGAAGAGGCGGTTCGGCCCCTTGTCCTTGTCGACCGAGAGGACCGGAAACTCGGTCAGCCAGTACTTGAGGACGTAGGGCGCGACGTCGGCCGTCTTGCAGACCTCGGCCGTTTTCCAGGCGTCTTTCCGGGGAGCGGGATCGGGCATGCGCTATTTTACCCCGCGTTTGCCGGGTTTCCGCGCGGCGCCGGTCCCGCGGCGCGCCGAACCGTCCCCCCGGCCCCGTTCGTCGCCGCGGCCCCGCTCGGGAGACGCTCCCCGGCGATGCGCCCCTTCCGCGCCGTGACGCCGCGCCGACTCGCCGCTCTGGCGTCTCGCCGACACCTTGAACTCGATCGGCGTCCCTTCGAAATCGGCGGCGCGGCGAAAGGCGTTCTCCAGCCGCCGGGCGTCGGAAAAATAGAGGTTCTCGGCGCGCGACGCCACCAGAGAGAAAGAGGGCGGCGACGTGCCGGTCTGCGAGGCGTAGAGGATCTTGAGCGGCCGGCCCGACTCCCCTTTCGACGTGCGGTTCTTCGTCTCCCGCGAGATCAGGTCGTTGACCTCCGACGTCGGCATCCGACGCTCGCGGTTCTCCGCGATGCGGGCGATCTCCTTCGGAAGCTTTCCGACGCCGCGGCCGGTCTTGGCGGAGATCAGGAGAATCGGAGCGAAACGGGCGAACGGAAACTTGTCGTGGACG
This sequence comes from Thermoanaerobaculia bacterium, assembly GCA_035717485.1. NCBI lineage: Bacteria > Pseudomonadati > Acidobacteriota > Thermoanaerobaculia > Thermoanaerobaculia bacterium. Next base: position 10,966 of record DASTIQ010000336.1, read on the forward strand.
TCGCGCCGGAATTCCTCCGCGATCTTCCCCGTTCCGGCGAGGTCCCACTTGTTGGCGACGAGGAGGATGCCCTTCCCTTTTTCGACCGCGTACGACGCGACGGTCGAGTCCTGCGACGTCGGCCCTTCGGCCGCGTCGAACACGACGAGCGCCACGTCGCACCGGTCGAGCCGCTTCCTCGCCGCGACGACCGAAAGAACCTCCGGGCCCTGCTCGGTCTTCCCTTTCCGCCGGATTCCCGCCGTGTCGACGACCCGGAAGGCGCGGCCTTCCACCTCGATCCGGGCGTCGAGCGCGTCGCGGGTCGTTCCCGCCACCTCCGACACGATCGCGCGCTCGAACCCGACGAGCGCGTTCAGGAGCGACGACTTCCCGACGTTCGGCCGTCCGATGATCGCGACCGCGATCTCGGGCGAGGGCTCGGGCTCGTCCGCCGCGCCGGCGCCGAGGCGGGCGGCGACCGAGTCCAGGAGCTCGTCGATTCCGAGGTTGTGTTCGGCCGAGACCCCGATCACGTCGCCGAAGCCGAGCGCGAACGCTTCCTGCTCCCCCTCCCGTCCCTCGCGGCGGTCGATCTTGTTCGCGAGGACGATGCAGGGCTTTCCGGCCTGGCGCACGACGCGCGCCGCCTCCCGGTCGCCGGGGAGAACCCCCGCCGTGGCGTCGACGACCAGGAACACGAGGTCGGCGCGACCGATCTCCTCGAGGGCGCGCCGACGGACCTCGGCCGGAATCGTCTCGCGATCGGAAGGGTCGAATCCCCCGGTGTCGACGACCGTGAATCGGCGGCCGTCGGAGAGCGTCGCCTCTTCCTCGATGACGTCGCGCGTCATCCCCGGCAGGTCGTGGACGAGGGACCGCCGCCTCCCGACGAGGCGGTTGAAGAGCGCGGATTTCCCGACGTTCGGCCGCCCGACGACGGCGACGCGGAAGCTCAACCCTTCTCCGGCGGACGCCGCGGGGGGTTCCCGCCGCGCCCGCGCGGGGGCTCGGCGTCGACGGCGCGGCCGCGAGGCGCCTCCGTGTCGGGCCGGAAATCGACGCGCCGCTGCACCTCGTCGATCGCGACGAGCTTGACGCGGATCGCGTCTCCCAGCCGGAAGATCTTTCCGCTCGAGCGCGCCCGGAGGCGGTGGCCCTTCTCCTCGTAGACGTAGAAGTCGTCCGTGAGCGTCGAGACGGAAACCAGCCCTTCGACGAGGTACTCCGAGAGCGTGACGAAGAGGCCGAAAGCCGCCACGCCCGAAACGTAGGCGTCGAACACCCTTCCGATCTTGTCGCGCAGGAAGACGATCTTCTTCCAGAGGAGCGACTCACGCTCCGCCGTCTCCGCGCGCCGCTCCCGTCCGGACGACTCTCGCCCGAGCTCTTCGTACGCGTTGTTCCTCGCCTCGAAGTCGTCGCCCGGAAACGGGCGGCGCTCGGCCAGGAGCCGCGAGAGGGCGCGGTGGACGATCAGGTCGGGATAGCGGCGGATCGGAGAGGTGAAGTGGCAGTAGTACGGAGCGGCGAGCGCGTAATGGCCGCGGCACTCCGCGGAGTAGACCGCCTTCCGCTGCGAGCGCAGGAGCAGATCGGTCAGGAACCGCTCCTCCGGCTTCCCTTCGATCTGCTTGAGGACCTTCTGGAACGCGGCGGGGGGCACTTCCTCGAGGTTCCCCTTCAGCTCGTAGCCGAATGTCTCGAGCGTCTCGCGGAGGTCGACGAGCCGGTCGGGATCGGGGCGGTCGTGGACGCGGTAGATCGCCGGCTCCTTCGCGAAGAACAGATGCTTCGCCACCGCCTCGTTCGCCGCGAGCATGAACTCCTCGATGATCGTGTGCGCGACGTTCCGCGACTCGGGCCGGATTCCGATCACGTACCCCTCGTCGTCGAGGGTCACCGCGGCCGACGGCAGGTCGAAGTCGATCGAGCCGCGCGCCTCGCGACGCTTGCGCAGGAGCGTCGCGAGCTCCCGCATGGTCCGGAAGCTCCGGACGAGGCCTCCGTAATGGCGCTCGTCCTCGGGTGTCGCGTGATCGAGGAGGCGGGCGACCTCCGTGTAGGTCATGCGCGCGGCGCTGCAGATCACGCCTTTGGTGAACACCATCTGCTTCACGCGTCCGGCCTTGTCGAAATCGATCCCGACCGACAGCGTGAATCGGTCCACCCGCGGGTTCAGGGAACACAGGCCGTTCGACAGCCGCTCCGGGAGCATCGGGACGACCCGGCCCGGAAAGTACACCGACGTGCCCCGCCATCGCGCTTCCGCGTCGAGACGCGTCCCCTCCTGGACGTAGTGGGACACGTCCGCGATGTGAACCCCCAGCCGGTAGCCGTCGGCGGTCTTGTCGACCTCGACGGCGTCGTCGAAGTCGCGCGCCGTCTCGCCGTCGATCGTCACGATCGTGTGGTGGCGGAAGTCGTGGCGGCCGGCCAGGTCCCCGGGGTCGATCGCCTCCGGGAACGCGTTCGCCTCCGCCTCCACCTCGCTGGGGAAGCGGCTCGGCAGGTCGTGCGACCGGATGACGATCTCGATGTCGACGCCGGGCTCCCCGAGGAATCCGAGGCGCTCGACGATCTCGCCCCGCGCGATGCGCCGGTCGTCCGGGTAGGACGTGAACTTCGCGACGACGATCTCCGAATCCACCGCGTCCCCGACGGCGTCCCTGGGAATGCGGACTTCCGTCGCCATCCGCGGGTTGTACGGACGTACCACGGAGCGCCCCTCCCCCGCGTCGTACTGCCCCACGATCCGGTCGCGCGCGCGCTCGAGGATCTTCAGGACGGTGCCGGAGACGCGGTCCTCCAGGCGGCGCGGCCCGCGGCGCTTCGCGGGCTTGCGCTCCTCTTCCCGCGCGAGAACGAGGTCGCCGTCGAGCGCCCCGCCCAGCCCCCGCCGCGGGATGTAGAGGTCCTCGCCGTGGAGCTCGGGCGAGAGCACGAAGCCGTAGCCTTCGGCCCGGATCGATATTTTCCCCGCGACGAAGCCCGTGTGCTCGATCGCCGAATACTTCTCGCCGCGGACCCGGGCGACCTTTCCCTGCCGTTCGAGGGAGTCGAGCCGGGCGCGGAAGGACTCTTCCTCCTCCTCGGGGACCGAGAGGGCGCCGGCGAGCTGCGCGAACGTCAGCACGCGGCTCCCCTTGAGCCTCAGTTTCTCCAGCACTTGCGATTCCGTCGGCAGCATCCGGCGAAGTCTACATTGGGGCCGCGGACGAGCTTTGCCGCGCCGTCGCGGCCCTGCTAGAATCGCCCTCCCTGCGAAAGTGGCGGAACTGGCAGACGCGCAGGTCTCAGAAGCCTGTGGTGAACAACCGTGGGGGTTCAAGTCCCCCCTTTCGCACCAGACCTTCCCGTTCTCGGCCGATGCGCGGCTCCGCCCCCCTTTCGGCGGTTGCTTTCGACTTCCCGCTGGACGATGATGGGGGTTCTCGGATTTCATGAGCCGATCCGCTCCGCCCCTTTCGTTGCCCAAGACTCCGACCGGCATCCCCGGCCTGGACGCGATCACCGGCGGAGGCCTGCCGCGCGGCCGGCCCACGCTCGTCTGCGGCTCGGCCGGGTGCGGGAAGACGCTCTTCGCGATGGAGTTCCTCGTGCGGGGCGCCATGGAGTTCGGCGAGCCGGGCGTCTTCCTCGCATTCGAGGAAACGCCGGACGAGCTCGCCCAGAATGTCCGCTCGCTCGGCTTCGACGTGAAGTCGCTCGAGCGGCGGAAGAAGCTCCTGATCGACTGCGTGACGATCGAGCGAAGCGAAATCGAGGAGACCGGCGAGTACGACCTGGAAGGGTTGTTCCTCCGGCTCGGCAACGCGATCGACACCGTCAAGGCGAAGCGGGTCGTTCTCGATACGCTCGAGGCGCTCTTTTCTTCCTTCACGAACGAGGCCGTCGTCCGGGCGGAGCTCCGGCGGCTGTTCCGGTGGCTCAAGGAGCGCGGCGTCACGGCGGTCATCACGGCCGAGCGAGGCGCCGGGAGCCTGACCCGGCACGGCCTCGAGGAGTACGTCTCCGACTGCGTGATCCTCCTCGACCATCGCGTGACGGGCGAGGTCGCCACGCGCCGGCTCCGGATCGTCAAGTACCGGGGCACGAGCCACGGAACGAACGAGTATCCGTTCCTGATCGACGAGCGCGGCTTCGAGGTGCTCCCGATCACGTCCGCGTCCCTGGACCACCCGGTCTCCAACGAGCGGATCTCGACGGGCGTCCCGGAGCTCGACGAGATGCTCGGCGGGGGCGGCTTCTACCGGGGATCGACGACGCTCATCTCCGGGACCGCGGGAAGCGGCAAGTCGACGCTCGCGGCGCGGATCGCGGACGCCTCGGCCGCGCGCGGGGAACGCTGTCTCTACTTCTCCTTCGAGGAATCGCCCGCGCAGATCGTCCGCAACATGCGGTCGGTGGGGATGCGCCTCGACCGGCGGGTCCGCGAGGGCACGCTGCGGTTCGACGCGGTGCGCCCGACGCTCCTCGGTCTCGAAGGCCACCTCACGCGAATGCACCGCGGCTTCCGTGATTTCCAGCCGCGCCTCGTGGTCCTCGACCCGATCAGCAACCTCTCGTCCGCCGGGAACGCCGACGGCGCCACCGCGATGCTCGTGCGGCTGATCGATTTCTTCAAGTCCCGGGGCGCCACTCTCGTCATGACGAACCTGACCGAGGGAGGAAAAGCGCTCGAGAAGACGGACGTCGGGGTGTCGTCGATCGTCGACACCTGGATCCTGCTGCGCGACATCGAGTCGAGCGGCGAGCGCAACCGGGGCCTCTACGTCCTGAAGTCGAGAGGGATGGCGCATTCGAACCAGATCCGGGAGTTCCATCTCACGAGCCGCGGGATCCGGCTGACCGACGCCTACCTCGGTCCCGAGGGAATGCTGACCGGCTCGGCACGCGTCGCGCAGGAGCTGCGCGAAAAGGCCGCGGCGCGAGCCCGGGCGGACGAGCTCGCCCGGCGGCGGCGCGAGCTCGCCCGCCGCCGCGAAGAGCTCGAAGCGGAGATCGAAGAGAAGAGGAAGGCGTTCGAGCGGGAGCTCCGGGAATCCGGCGTCCGGCTCGACGAAGAAGAGGCGCGCGATCGCCGGTTCTCGACGGACCGCGACGACATGGCGCGGAGCCGCGGCACGGCCGCGTCGGCGGCCGGACGCCGGAGTGCCCGCGCGGGGAGGTCGCGATGAAACGCAAGGCTTCGCCCACTTCCTCCGGGACGCATGAACGAAGACCGAACGCCGAATCCTGGAACCTGCGCCTCTACGTCGCCGGCCAGACGCCCCGCTCGCTCACCGCGCTCTCGAATCTGCGAAAACTCTGCGCCGAGCACCTGCCGCCGGAATGCACGATCGAAGTGATCGATCTGGTGGAGAAGCCACAGCTCGCCCGGCGGGACCAGATCCTCGCGATTCCGACGCTCGTTCGCAATCTGCCGGCGCCGATGCGGAAGATCATCGGAGACCTCTCGAACACCGAGCGGGTTCTCGTCGGCCTCGACTGGCAACCCCGGAACGGGGAGGCGCGCCCGTGAAAGAAGAGCCGGGACGGGGAGGCACCTCCGTGAAAGAAGAAGTGTCGGCGCGCGAACGCGAGCTGGTCGAGCAGATCGAAGAGCTTCGCCGGCGGCTCGAGGAGCCGGAGTCGACCCTCCGGGCGATCCGCGACGGCGAGGTGGACGCGTTCTTCATGAGCGGACGCGCCGGCGACCGGGTCTACACGCTCTTTCCCGCCGATCCTCCTTATCGCCGGATCGTCGACGAAATGAAGGAAGGCGCCGCGACGCTGTCGCCCCAGGGAACGATCCTGTACGCGAACCGGCGCCTCGGAGAGCTGCTCGAGATCGCGCCGGAGCGGCTGCGGGGGACGTCGATCCGCGAGTGGATGCAGCCCGGATCGCTCGCGGCGTTCGACGCGCTGCTGGCCCGCCACGAGGGGGGGCGGTGCGAGATCGACTTCCGCGCCTCCGGGGGAACGGTCTTTACCGCATCCCTCGCCGCGAGCGTCTTCCGAAACGACGACGTCACGGCGTTTTCGGTCATCGTGACCGACCTGACCGAGCAGAAGGCGAGCATGGAACTCGCCGCGGCGGCGAAGGTGTGGAAGGAAGCGGACCGGCGCAAGGACGAGTTCCTCGCGACTCTCGGCCACGAGCTCCGAACTCCCCTCGCCGCGTTGAACCGCGCGGCCGAGATCATCGATCGCTCCTCCCCTTCCGACGTGGAGAGGCTCCGTTGGGCGGGCGACGTGGTTCGCCGCCAGGTCGGGAACATGGCCCGTCTCGTCGACGACCTCCTCGACATTTCCCGCATCGCGACCGGCAAGATGGCCATCCGGAAGGAAACCGTCGATCTCGCGATGCTCGTTCCCGCGATCGTCTCTCCGCTCGCGCCGGGCTTCGCGGAGAAGGGGCGATCCCTTTCCCTGTCGACGCCGGACGACCCCGTGCTCGTCGATGCCGACGCCATGCGCTTCGCCCAGATCGTTTCGAACCTCCTCCAGAACGCGATCAAGTTCACCCGGCCGGACGGCCATGTCTGGGTCACGCTTTCAAAGAGCGGCGGCCGCGCGGTCCTGAACGTTCGCGACGACGGCCAGGGAATTCCTCCCCATATGCTCGGGCGGGTGTTCGACCTCTTCGAGCAGGGAGAACGGATCGCTCCGCCTTCCGAGTCGGGACTGGGAATCGGTCTGACGCTCGTCCGCCACCTGGTGGAGCTCCACGGGGGGACGGTGTCCGTCGAAAGCGGCGGACCGGGCCAGGGCGCATCGTTCACCGTCTCCCTTCCCCTGAGCCTCAGCTCCCGGCCGGTCGCCGAGCCCGCTCCGCCCGTCCCGGAACCGTCGGCGTCTCCGCGCCGCATCCTCATCGTCGAGGACAACACCGATCTCGCCGAAGGCCTGGCGATGCTCCTCCGTCTCGACGGACATTCGGTCGAGACGGCGGCCGACGGGCTCGCGGCGATCGCGCGGTGCTCCGAGCTCCGCCCCGACGTCGTCCTTCTCGATCTCGGTCTTCCGGACATGGACGGGTTCGAGACGGCGCGCCGTCTCCGCCCGATGCTCGCGCCCTCAGCGCTCCTCGTCGCCTTGACCGGCTACGGCAAGGAAGACGAGCGGGTCCGGTCGGAGAAGGCGGACTTCGACCGCCACGTCGTCAAACCCGTCGGGTTCGACGAGCTTCGCCGGATCCTCGCCGAAGTCGATCTCCGCGAGCTCCACTGACGCGGAGCGGCTCGCTTCGTCGCGGCGCCGGGTTCGTGGACGTCCGGGGGGTTCCTGTCGGCGCGGCTGGCATGCTCTCTGCAATTTCGTGAATTTCGATCGAGGCCGCGCCAATCGCGGCCCGAGAGAACAGAAATGAAGACGACGGCGATTCCGATGGCGAAGAGTCCCCGCAGGAGGCCTGCCCGAGAAGATCGAGACGAGTTCACCGGGTTCTTCGAGTACACCTGCCCCAACGCCGGATGCGTCCTGTCGCGCTTCGATCGTTTCTCGATGGCCGCCGCGGCCGACGCGCGCTGCCCCGTCTGCGGCGAGCGGGCGGAGCCGGCGCGGGAGGAGAATCCGGGGTCGGCGAACTAGTTCCGGGCGAGAACGGAAGTCTACGCGACCCGCGCGATCGTGCCGATGAGATCCTCGGGGGCGACGGGCTTGCCGAGAAACGCCGCGGCTCCGAACCGCATCGCGCTCCTCTCGACCATCTTCAGCGCCGAAACCACGACGACCGGGATCTTCCCGAGCTCCGGGTCCGCCTGCTGGACTCGGCGGAACTGCCAGCCGTCCATCTCGGGCATCAGCATGTCCAGGAGGATCACGGCCGGAGGCTCTTCCGTCCGGAGGTACGCCATGCCGGCGGCTCCGCTCCCGACGGCGACCACCCGATGGCCCTCGCCGCGCAGGAGGTCGGCGAAAACCTCGCGTGAATCGGGATCGTCCTCGATCACGAGGACCGTTTTGCGCGGACCTCGACTTCTACCCGGCGCACTCCCCGTGACTGACGATTCCATTTGAGCGAACGTCTAGCAAGTTCTGTACCAGAGAACCGTTCCGAAGGCGAATTTCTCCCAGAAAATCAATGATTTGGCGCGGCGTGGACGGCGGCTAGATCCCGGCCGCCATCCGCCCGTCAACGGGAACGCCGTTCGAACGCCGCTCAAACCGGTCGCCCGCGGCCCCCGCTTGCGGCTCGCCACCGGGAAGGGCGGGTCCGGCGATCCTCGATTATTCGAGGTCGGAAGTCGGAATCGCGAACGCCTTCTCTTTCCGTCCGCGGTCGACGCAGAGAAAGCACGCCTTGAAGATCGTGTCGTAGCCCATGCCGAGCTCGCTCTTCGTGACGAAGACGTCGCGGGACGGCTTGTCCGGATCATCCGCGTCGGACAGACGGAGCGTGACGCCGCGCGGCGTCGCGCTCCGGGCCTCGAGCCGGATCCGGTGGGGGGGCTCGAACGTGCAGGTGTAGACGGTCTCCTCGATCATGATCCCTCGCAGAAGCGCAGCAGCCGTTCGCGGTCGGCGTCCGCCATTTTCGAAAACGAAAGCCCGTAGTTGCGCCGCAGACGCTCGGAGTCGAACGTCGCGCGGCGGACGGTCGCGGAGGCCGAGATCGGCTCCGGGTCGTCGGCGAGGAAGAACTCGAGGTCGACCTCGTCGCCCACCGAGAACGCCTGCTGGACCTCGATCAGGACTCCCGTGCGCGAGACGTTGAGCGCCGTTCCGAGATGCGGCGAGTCGCCGCCGCCCGCGGAGCGCACCCGGGCGAGGGTCGAGGCATCGCGGCGCCGCGGGACCGAGATCTGGCGGCGGAACGTCTCGAGCATCACGTCGGCGGGAGTCGACGGAAACAGGACGTCGTTGATCCCGGCGAGGAACGACTCCGGGAACTCTTCGCCTTCCGGATCGAGGAGCAGCACGATCGCGACCCGGCGGCGGCCGATCATCTCCCGGAACCGGTCGTACAGCGGCAGCCCGTCCTCCCGGAACGGGGAGAGGACGAAGAGGTCGAACGCGCCGGCGCGCTCCGGCTCGAAGTCGAGAGCGGACAAGGCCTCCGGGTCGAATCCTCCGGCCTGCAGATCCGGCAGGAGCCTCGCGGCGCCCGGCCCGACGAGCGCGACGCGTTTCACGCCCGGCCCTCGCCGCGGCGGACGAGGATCTGCCCGCTCGCGACGGGCCCCGGCTCCCCGCGGATCTCGCCGGAGAACTTCACCACCGGCCCGTAGCGCGCGACGAGGGAGACGTCGACCGAGATCCGCTCCCCCGGCTCGGGAACGCGCTCGACCGCGAAGGCGTCGATCCCCGCGAGGAATCCGGTCCGCCCGATCTCCGGATCGCCGCCTTCCAGGAGCAGCGCCGACTGGGCGATCGCCTCCGCGAGCAGGAACGGCATCGCCCACCGCTCCCCCGAGCAGGCCCGCTGCCCCGCGGAGATGGTCATCGACACCCGCCCGCGCGAGAAGGTCTCGTCGCGCGCCTCGAGAACCGTATCGACGAAACGGAAGGGATACCGGTGCGGCAGCTCCGCGATCATCGATCCGCAGGCCGGGTCGCGCCGCACGGACTCATTCTTCAGCTCCCGGCTACGCGGCCGATTTCTCTTTGATGAAATCGGCCAGGGAATCGACCGAAGAAAACGCTTTCACGCCGACTTCCTCGTCGGCGACCTTGACTCCGAATTCCTGCTCGATCCCGAGGACGAGCTCGAGAGCGTCGATCGAATCGAGGCCCAGGCCCTCTCCGAAGAGAGGCGCCCCGTCCTCGATCGACGTCGGCTCGATGTCGAGCTTCAACCGGCGCACGATCAGATCCTTCACCCGGGTCTTCAGCTCCGTGTCGTTCATGGTTTCCTTTCCCGCGCGAAATTATACGCGATCACACCGTCGGGCGGTCGCGCTGGAACGCGCCTGCTTCGGCGAGACCTTCCGCGATGTGTCCTCCGCGGCTCGCCCTCCCGGCTCGACCGCTGCACGGCCCGGCGCGGTAAAAATCGCACTCAATTCGGAATCACCTGAAAGCGCGGCGAGGCGCGAGCCCGGCGGGATGCGGGTTTCCGGCCGGCCGTGAAGGCGTACCGAAAGCCGTACGTCGAGCGGCCGGCCGGGAAGACGCGCCCGCCCGGCTCGATGCATCGCCGCGCCCGCCCGCTACATGAGGAGGCCGCCGTCGACCTGCCATATCTGCCCCGACACGTACGACGCTTCGGGCGAGGCGAGGAACGCGACCACGGAGGCGACTTCCTCCGGCGAGCCGAAGCGCTTCGGCGGGATCAGCTTCAGGTAGTCGCCGAGGATCTCGGCCGAGAGATCGCGGATCATCTCCGTCTCGATGATCCCCGGAGCGACCGCGTTGACGGTGATGTTGCGGCCCCCGACCTCGCGCGCGAGAGACTTCGTGAACGCCATGACGCCGCCCTTGGCGGCGGAATAGTTGGTTTGCCCCATCTGGCCGGAGATCCCGCTGTCGGACACGATGTTGACGATCCGTCCCCAGTTCTTGTGCATCATCCGGCGCACGAACGCCTTGCACATCCGGTAGGTGCCCTTGAGCGAGGTCTCGACGACGCGGTCCCAGTCTTCCTCGCGCATGAACGCGAACAGGACGTCCTTGATGATCCCCGCGTTGTTGACGAGGATGTCGCATCCGCCCCAGTCGCGCTCGACGCGCGCGGCGAGCTCGGCCACCTCCTCGCCGCTCGTGACGTCTCCCGGGAGCGAGAACGCCTCGCCGTTCTGCGCCGCGATTTCGGCGACGACGCGGTCGGCGTTCTCGAAATCGTCCTTGCAGGTGATGACGACGCGCGAGCCGTCCCGGGCGAGGCGCCGCGCGATCGCGGCGCCGATTCCGCGGGAGCCCCCGGTCACGACGGCCGTCTTCGTCGCCACGGGGCCGAATCTAACAGAGGAGCGGCGACGGACGCCCGAGGGACCGGCGCGGAGGGGTCACGCGGCGGCCGTGACGGATTCGATCGCCGCGAGCGTTCCCGCCGGGCGGCACCGCCCCTCCCGGACGATCCAGCGGAGCATCCGGGACAGCGTTTCGCCGGGCCCGACCTCGAGGAAATCGCGGTGGCCGTCGGCGAACATCGTCTCGACCGTCTCCTTCCATCGGGACGGCAGCGCGATCTGGCGGGCGAGGAGATCCGCGACGGCGGCCGCGGAGTCGATCCGCTCCGCGCGGTGCCCGGCATAGAGCGGAAACCGGGGGGCGGCGATCGACGCGCATCCTTCGACGATCGGCCGGACGGCGCGGGCGACGGGCTCCATCAGCGCGCTGTGGATCGGCCAGGTCATCGGAAGCCGGATCACCTTCAGCGCGCGCGGGGCGAGCTCCGCGAGCGCCCCCTCGATTCCCGCCTCCGACCCGGTCAGGACGAGCTGCGTCGCCGCGTTGACGTTCCCGATCCACACCGGCGCGCCCCTCCCGCGAAGCCCCGCGCACACCTCTTCCACCGCGGCGGCGGGAATGCCGATGACCGCGCCCATTCCGCCGCGGATATCGAGCCGTTCGACCGTGTCGAAGACCGCGAGGAGCACCGTCAGCGCGTCGTCGTCGGAGACCGCCCCGGCCGCGACGAGCGCGGCGTAGTTCCCGAGGGAGTATCCGGCGATCGCCGCGGGAACCCGGCCCCGCCGGAACAGCTCCCGCGCGGCGAGCACGGACACGAGGAAGACGCCGGGCTGCGCGACGCGGTTGTCTCCGACGCGAGCGGGATCGGCGAGCGCGCCCCCGAGGTCGAAGCCGCAGCGATCGGAGGTGCGCGCGAGGAGCTCCCGGGCCTCGGCCGAGGCCGCGAAAAAGTCCGCGCCCATTCCGGCGTGCTCCGAGAGCTGCCCCGAAAAGAGCCAGGCGGTCACGCGAGGTCTCCGAGCCGCCGGAACGGCCCCCGCGCGAGCAGCCGGTCGAACCGGTTCGGGAGTCGGCGGCGGTGGGCCGCCCGCGTCAGCCGCAGGAGCGGGGACGCGCCCGGGAGCGGCGGCGGATCGAGGTCGAATTCCCAGGGATGGAACGTGAAGACCGCGGGAGATCCGCCCCGCCGAAACTCGTCGGCGCGCGCCAGGATCCTCCGCCAGGAGAGCTGTCGGAACGCCCAGCCGCCTCCGAAGTGAACCGTGTGGCCCCATCCCTTCCCCGTCAGCGGAGGAAACTCGAGGATCCGGCCCGCGGGCGTCCTCAGGGCGAACGCCCGGGGGGGGTTGTCGGCTCTTCCGAGGAGCGGAATCGACGTCAGCGACGCGTCGTAGCGGTAGCCGCTCTCGGCGAGCGCTTCGAGGACCGGGTCGTCGGGGCGGCGGACGGACCATTCGGGCGCCCGGAATCCCTCGACCCGAGCGCCGCCGAGGTCTTCGAGGAGCGACTTCCCTTCCGCGAGGTCGCGGAGGAGCTCGCCGCGCGCCATCTCGTCGCAGCGGCGATGCGCCATTCCGTGGAACGCGATCTCGTGCCCTTCGGCGGCGGCGCGCCGGACGAGCGCGGGATACCGTCGCGCGATCCAGCCGAGCACGAAGAACGTGGCGCGCGCGCCCGCGGCCGAGAGGCGCTCGAGGACGCGGTCGGCCGATCGCTCGATCGTCGGCTCGAAGCGGTCCCAGTTTCGGGGATCGGAATAGTGCTCGTCGCCGCAGATGCAGAACCACTCCTCGAAGTCGACGGTCAGGACGTTCGGCGCGGGGTCGAACCGGATCGGCTCGATCGTCGGAGAGCCGCTTCCCGCCGCGGAAACCGGCGCCGCGCTCACGCGTCGAGCTCGAACACCTGGATGAAGACCGCGCCCCACGAGATCTTCCAGGTGTCCCGGAACGGACGGTAGTGGGACGGCCCGCCGTAGATCGCGCGGATCGGAACCGTCGCGAACCGCGGCACGAGCGGCGCCGCCTTCAACAGCATCTCGGTCTCGACGAGGTACCCGTCGGCCCGGAGCCGCAGCCTCCGGAGGAGAGCGGAAGCCACCGCCCGGAAACCCGACTGGCCGTCCTCGACGCGGAGCCCGGTCATGCGCGACAGAATCATGTCGCCGATCCGGTTCGTCTCGTAGCGGTACCCGGGGATCGACTCGCGATCCCCCATCCGCGAGCCGATCACGAACGGCTCGCGGCGGGCGGCGTCGACGAACTTCGGGATCTCGGCGGGGTCGTGCTGGCCGTCGCCGTCGAGAAAGACGACGTGCGAGACGCGGGGGTTGGCGAGGAGGCTCTCGAGGCCCGAGCGGATCGCCGCGCCCTTCCCGCCGTTCTCCGTCCGGACGATCAC
>DASTIQ010000337.1 GCA_035717485.1 Thermoanaerobaculia bacterium
CCTCGGAATCGGCCGGCGGGCTTAACGTACGTTTCAGTACGCCGCGCCCGCCGGCCGATTCCGCCGGGCCCGTCTTCCAGCACGTCTGGCCGAGCCTCGAGGTCGTCTCAATCGAGGGTCGCCCAACGGAGCCGCTTTCGCAATGATCGGATGTCGCCGCGAGCCGTGCTCGGGGCCAAACGAGAGCGATGAAGCGCGGCGAGGCGCGAACCCGACGGGATGCGGGTCGCCCGCGACGTCCCGAGGCATACCGAGACGTATGTCGCAGGGCGGCGCGGGCGGCACGCGCCCGTCTGGCTCGACGCATCGCCCGCGCCGGCTAAGCGAGCGAACGCCGTTCGCTCGCGCTTTCCTTCAGATACGCGTCGATGAACGGAGTGAGGTCTCCGTCCAGCACCCGGTCCGTGTCGCCCATCTCGAAGTCCGTGCGGTGGTCCTTGACCATCCGGTAAGGATGCAGGACGTACGAGCGGATCTGGCTCCCCCACTCGATCTTCTTCTTGGCGCCCGCCCGCTTCTCCTCTTCCGCCTGCCGCTCCTCGATCGCCTTCTGGTAGAGCTTCGCGCGAAGGACCTTCATCGCGACGTCGCGATTCCTCCCCTGGCTGCGCTCGTTCTGACAGGTGACGACGATGTTCGTCGGGATGTGGGTGATCCGCACCGCCGAGTCGGTCACGTTCACGTGCTGGCCGCCCGCTCCGGAGGACCGGTAGGTGTCGACGCGGATGTCCTTGTCGGGAATGACGATCTCGATGTCGTCCTCGATCTCGGGCGTGACGAAGACGGAGGCGAACGAGGTATGCCGCCGTTTGTTGGCGTCGAACGGAGAAATCCGCACGAGACGATGGACGCCCATCTCCCCCTTCAGATAGCCGTAGGCGTAATCGCCGACGACGTGCACCGTCGCGCTCTTGAGCCCCGCCTCTTCTCCGTCGACGCGCTCGATCAGCTCGGCCTTCCAGCGCCGCCGCTCGAAGAACCGGAGGTACATCCGGAGGAGCATTTCCGCCCAGTCCTGCGATTCCGTCCCGCCGGCGCCCGAATGGATCGAGAACCACGCGTTGTTCGCGTCTTCGGGATCGGTCATCTTCAGCGACAGCTCGAGGTCGTCGGCCCAGGCGGAAGCCCCGGCGAGCGCGGCCGATGCCTCCCCGTCGACGTCCTCTCCCGCCCGGAGGAATTCCTCGAACACCCGGAGCTCGTCGGCGCGGCGCGCCGCCTCCGCATCGGTCGAGACGGTCTTCTCGTGGGTCTTGATCCTGCGGAGCGTCCCCTGCGCCTTCTCGGGTTCGCTCCAGAAGTCGGCGGCCGCCGACTTCTCCCTCAGCTCGTCGAGCGCGCTCCGCGCGGCCGTGCAATCAAAGATACCCCCGGAGCGACGTGATCCGCTCCGCGGCGCTCTCGAGCCCCGCGATCAGGTCGTCCCGCTTCGTCATGGCCGGCGTCTCCGGATTCCGCGCACGACCGCGGACAATACCATGCCGGCCGCGAGGAGATCGGCGCTCCACGGGAACACGCGCCCGCCCCCGAGCGTCCACACGGTCCGGACGTTCGCCGGAACGACCGAGGCGGCGGCCACCCCCGCCGTGTCCGGCGGGATTCGTGCGAGGAGCCTCCCCCGGGCGTCGACGATTCCCGAGATGCCGGTGATCGCCGCGCGCGCGAACGGGCGGCCGTTCTCGATCGCGCGAAGGACCATCGCCGCGAAGTGCTGCTCCTGGGCGCCCGCCTTCCCGTACCACGCGTCGTTGGAGATCGTCACGAGAAGATTCGCTCCGTGCCGGGTCTCGACGCGGGGAAGAGACGGATACGTCATCTCGTAGCAGATCGCCGGTCCGAGCGCGAGCCGCCCCGAAGCGAGCACGACGGGGGCGCGCGCGGCCGAGAACGCGCCGACGGCCTGCGAGACCGATTTCATGAAGAAGAAGAGGCGCGGCAGCGGAACGTATTCGCCGAACGGGACGAGGTGCACCTTCCGGTACGTCGCGGGCGCCAGTCCCGAGGGCGTGACGAGCCGCGCGGCGTTGAAGTAGACGTCGTCGCTCTCCTCGTCGACGTCGTTGAAGAGGATCGACGCCCCGCTCTCGCGCGCGATCGTCGAGAGGTCGTTCCGGAGGGAAGCGCTCCGCTGCCACGTGACGCCGTAGAAGGAAGACTCCGGCACGAGGATCAGGTCGGGCCGCCGGGCCGCCGCCGCCCGGATCGCGTCGATCACGATCGCGTACTGGCGGGCCGCGCTCTCGACGGTCTCGCGGGCCGATTGCGGAAGATTCGGCTGGATGCAGGCGATCGAAACGGGAGCCTCCGAACCGGGCGCCGGCTTCCCGAGGGCGCGGCTCCCGAACGCGCCGAGAGCGGCGATCCCGAGCAGGAGCGCGGCGGCCG
>DASTIQ010000338.1 GCA_035717485.1 Thermoanaerobaculia bacterium
ATCCGCTCCTCGATCCGCTCTTCTCGACCGGCGCCCTCGAGATCCGGCATGGTGGCGCGGAGCGGACCCGTCTCGAGAAGATCGAGGCGATCGCGGCGCGCCCGGAGCTCCTCGCGCACCTTTTCGTCTGCCACGAAGCGCCCCTTCCCGGCAGAGCGCTCAACTGCGGGCGCTGCGAGAAATGCGTGCGGACGATGACCGAGCTCGCGGCCGCCGGAGCGCCGCCCGGCGTCGCTTCCTTCGCGGCGGATCTCACTCCGGCGGCCGTCGAATCGGCCGACGTTCCCGCCGACCTCGAGTTCTACTGGCCCCCGCTCGTCGAGCCGCTGCGGCGCCGGGGCCGGCTCGACCTCGCGGCCGCCGTCGAGCGCCGGGTGCGTCGGGCGCGCGACGTCGAGCGCTGGCATGCCGACGCCGGCTGGACCGGCCTCCTCCGTCGGATCGACCGGCGGATCCTCGGCGAGCGTCTCCTCCGCGCGCGCCGCCGGTTCCGCCGGAGCGCGCGCGCATGAGGCTCTTCGATCTCCGCCGCAGGTCGTCGGAAGACGCGATTCGCGTGTCGGCGACCGTCGTCTGGGAAGATTCGGAACGGCCGGCGCGAGAGATCTGGGCGGAGGTCGCTCCGGCGCTCGGCCCGGCGCTCGCCGACGAGCTCGACGGGTTCGCCGTCGCGGCGGCGGTCACCGCGCAAGATCACGGAGAGCGGCGCCTCCTCGTCGAAGGAACCCTCTGTCCGCGCCTCCGCGACGGGCTCGCGGCGGCGGTCGCGCTGCTCGCAAACTGGTTCGGCACCGGAAGCTCTCCCGTCATCGAGGCGTCCGGCGGGCCGGCGCCGCGGTTTCCGGCGGACCCGCCTCGCGCGGCCGTCTTCCTCTCCGGCGGCCTCGACTCGCTCTTCTCGATCGCGCGCAACCGCGACCGGTATCCCGCCGGCCATCCCGCGTCCTTCCGCGACGCGATCGTCCTCGACGGGTACATTTTCGCGCCGGCGGACCCTTCCCGGCGATCGGAGGATTACTGGCGACGCACTCGGCGAGCGACCTCCGCCCTCGCGAGAGCGGCGAATCTCGAGCCGATCTTCGTCCGCACGAACCTGCGGATTCTCGACGAGGGCTTCACGTTCTTCGCGGCAAAGTACCACTCCGCGGCGCTCGCGGCCGTGGCTCATCTCCTCTCCCGGCGGATCTCCTCGGCCTCGATCGCCGCCGATCTCGACGTCGCGAAGCTGCGGCCCTGGGGTTCGCATCCGGTCCTCGATCCTCTTTACTCCGGAAGCGCGCTGGCCATTCTCCACGAGGGCATCGAAGCGTCGCGCATCGAGAAGGCGGCCCGGATCGCCGCGTGGCCGGAGGGGCTCGCGTCGCTGATGGTCTGCACCCAGGGCCCTCTCGAATCCGGGAGCCTGAATTGCGGACGCTGCGAGAAATGCCTGAGGACGCTCGCCGCTCTCGGGCCGTCCGCCGCCGGCGCGGCGAGATTCGAACGAGCCGACGTGACCCCCGCGATCCTCGATGAGGTCGACCCCGGCCTTCATGCGTGGGCGGTCGCCGGATTCTGGGGCGACCTCGCGGAGACTTTCCGCGCGCGGGGTCGGGACGATCTGGCCGCTGCCGCGGCGGGTCTCGTCCGACGGGCGCGCACGGCGGAGCGGTGGGGCCTCCATCGCGGCTGGAAAGGAGCGCTCCGCCGCTTCGACCGGCGATTCCTCGGTTCGGCGCTCCTCCGAGCGAGCCGGCGGCTGCGGAGTTCCGGATGAGGATCGGCGGGTTCCGAAAGGGACCGGGGACGTTCGGGACCCGTTTCGCCGCGACGGTCGTCTGGGAGGACTCGGACCGTCCGCCCGTCGAAATCTGGTGGGACTTCGACGAGGAACTCGCGGAGGACGCCTGCCCGGACCCGAACGCGTTCGTCGCCGCCGCCTTCGTTCCAGCTCTGCGTCATTCCGAACGGCGGATTGCGGTCGACGGCGCCGTCTGTCCGATGCTCGCCGCCGGCCTGGAAGTCGTCGGCGGGGTGATCCGGTCCTGGCGCCCGGCGGCCGCGCCGCTGCCCCTTCTCGAGCCGCGAGACGGATGGAGAGCGGCCATTCCGCGCGCCGTTCCCGCTTCCGCCGGCTATCTGACCGGCGGCGTCGATTCGCTGCACCTCTTCTATTCCAATCGAGAGGACTTTCCCGCGGACCATCCCGCGCGCCTTTCGCAGGCGCTCTGGATACGCGGTCTCGACTATCCCGGAGCGGAGGAATCGCCGTGGGCCGTGTCGCAGTACGCGAAGATCGAAGGTCCCCTCCGAGAAGTCGCCGCCGACATCGGGGTGCCGCTCGCGCGGATGACCACGAACCTCAGGAGGCTCGAGCCCGATCTTTCGTTCTTCGCGTACGAATACCTGGGCGGAGCGCTCCTTTCCGGTGCGCACATGCTCGCCGGGCGCTTCACGACCGTCGTCCTCGCCTCGTCGTGGCCGGCGGAGCACCTCGTTCCGTGGGGAACGCACCCGCTGCTCGACGCCGGCTACGAAAGCGCGGCGCTCGCGATCCGCCACGAGTCCCTCGCGGCGCGGCGCGTCGACAAGCTCGTCCGCCTGCGGGGGCGGACCGTCGCTCTCGAACGGCTGATCTCTTGCAGCGACGCGCCGGCGGGACGCACGATGAACTGCGGGACATGCACGAAATGCATCCGAACCCTCGTCGAGATGGAAGCGGCCGGCACGCTCCAGAACGCGCGCTCGTTTCCTCCGGGACGCGTGACGGCGGACACGATCCGCGGCCTCGAATTCGACAACGGAACGGAGTACTTCTGGGGGACGCTCATCGCACCGATGCGCGCTCGCGGTCGCGCGGACGTCGCCGCGGCGATCGAGCGCAAGATCCGTGCGACGATCCGCCACCGGCGGCGCGTCGAAGGGCTCGACTGGTCCGGCGCGCTCCGGCGGTTCGATCGCGACGTCCTCGGCGGCCGGATCAAGAAACTCTACCGGCGGGTCTTCGCGTGAAGATCGGGGGATTTCGAACGGCGTCGGGCGGCGGAAGCGTGCGGACCGAGGCGACGATCGTCTGGGAAGACGTCGACCGTCCCCCTTCGACCCTCTTTTTCGAGATCGGCGGCGCCTCGGCGCGCGAGCCGGCCGATCCGAACGCTTTCGTCGCGGCGACCGCACTCCCCGCGTATCGGCGAGGGGAACGCCGAATCGCCGTCGAAGCGGCCGTGTGTCCCCGTCTGCGCGACGGCATCGCGGCCGCGGCCGCGGTCCTCGGGGCCTGGAACCGTCACGAAGCCCCCGCTCCCGTGATCGAGCCCCGCGACGGCTTCGTGCCCTCCCGCGCCCCGGCACGCCGGCGCGCCGCCGTCATGGCGTCGGGCGGGATCGATTCGGCCTTCGAAATCCTCCGGAACCGCCGTGAGCTTCCCCGCGATCATCCGCTCTCGTTCCGCGCGGCGATTCGACTGCGCGACTTCGTCTTCCCGGTCGACTCGTCTCCGGAGCGGCGTGCCCACGTCGAGATCCGGAGCGCCCGGGCCGTGTCGCTCCTCGCGGAGGACGCCGGGCTGGAAGAATGGGAGGTGTCCTCGAACGCGAACGAGCTCGAGCCGGACGCCCCCGGCCACCTGAGGTGGACGCACGGGTCGCTCCTGGCGTCGGTCGGCCTCGCCGCCGGCTCCGGTTTGACCGACGTGACGATCAGCGCGTCGCACGACCTGCGCACCGGCCTTCGTCCGTGGGGGTCCCATCCGCTGCTCGACCCGAATTTTTCGACCGCCGCCCTCTCGATCCACCATCGGGGAGTCGAGACCTCGCGTTTCCGGAAGACGGCAGAGATCGCCCGGTGGCCGGCGGCTCTCGCGTCTCTCTTCGTCTGCGGGCAGGGTCCTCTCCCGGGCGACGCGCCGAACTGCGGCGGCTGCGAGAAATGCGTGCGCACGCGCGTGTCTCTGCTTCTCGCCGCGGGAATCGACGATCCGCCGACGTTTCCTCCGGGCCGCGTTTCCGCCGCCGACATCGAGGCCGTTGCTCCCCTGGAGGACTTCCGGCTCCTGAGCTATTACTGGCACGACATCGCCGGCGCCGCACGCGCGGCTGGCCGCCCCGACCTCGCCGGCGCGATCGCACGCCTCATTTCCCGGCAGCAAGCGTACGACCGCTGGAGGCGGCCGGCGGGCTGGAAGGGAACGCTGCGCCGCGCGGACGAGCGGTGGCTGGGCGGCGCGCTCTCCGGCCTTCGGCGGAGATTCCGCCGGTGAAAGTCGGCGCGATCCGCCGCTTCCGGACTGCCGGCGGGGAAGAGGCGGTCTCCGCGCGCGTCGAGTGGGAGGATGCCGTCCGGGCGCCGCTCGATCTCCGTTTCTCGTTCCTCACCGGCGACGTCCCCTCGGCCGACCCGAATGCATTCGTGATCGCGGTCTTCGTCGCCGCCCTCCGGGCGAGGGAGCGCCGGATCGCCGTGGAAGGCGCGATCTGCCCGGTTCTCCGCGACGGGCTCCGGGCCGCGGCGGCGGTTCTCCGGACCTGGTATGGCGGCGATCGGCCTCTGCCGGCGCTCGAGCCCTCTGAGGGTTTCCGGGCGGCGTCTCCGCCCGCCGCGGGAGGCGAGGCGATCTTTCTCAGCGGCGGGCTCGATTCGCTCCACCTCCTTCTTTCGCGCGGCTCGGGCCTGCCGCGCGAGCACCCCGCGGCGGTCCGGCACGCGATTTTCGTCTCGCGCTGCGGACTCTTTCCCGAGGAAACGCAGATGGCCGAGGCGGGCGCCCGATCGGAACGCGCGGCCCGGGCCATCGCGGCCGAAGCCGGGCTGCCGCTCACCGTCGTCTCCACGAATCTGCTCGAGCTCGAGGAAGACCTGCGCTCGTTCAGTCTCGAGTCCCACGGCGCGTTCTTCGCCGCGATCGCGCAGGTCTTTTCGGGACGATTCTCCGCGATCGCCCTCGCGGCGTCGGACGACGCCATGTCGGGTCTTCACCCGTGGGGCTCGCATCCCCTGCTCGATCCGCTCTTCGGCACTTCGGCGCTCCGGTTCGTCCACGATGGAATCGGCGTCTCGCGCGAAGAGAAGGCGGCGAGGGTGGGACGCTCCGGACCGGAACACCGCCACCTGTTCACCTGCACCTTCCCGCTTCCCGGAGATCCGCTGCTCAACTGCGGGAAGTGCGAGAAGTGTCTCCGGACGATGATGGAGCTCCTCGTCGCGGGGGCGCTGGCGGATTCCGAGACTTTCCCGCGCGACATCACGGCCGAAGCGATCCGGGATCTTCCCGGGGTCGCGCCGTACCGCCGGCTCGACTACTACTGGAAGCCGCTCGCGTCCGCGGCGCGCCGCGTCGGACGCCCGGATCTCGGGGCGGCGATCGAGGAGAGGCTCGAAGCCCAACGTCGCGCGGAAGCGTGGGAGCGGAACCGAGGATGGACCGGCCTCCTGCGCCGGCTCGACCGGCGATGGCTCGGCGGTCGCGCGCTCGCGCTCCGGCGACGGATCGCCCGGGCCGCTTCATGAAGATCGCCGGGCCGCGCCGGGAGCGGACCCCGGGAGGCGCGAGAGTCGTCGCGCGGGTCGAGTGGGAGAACGAGCCGGGGCGTTCGCCGCTCGACGTGTGGTGGGAAGCGGGAGGATCCGCCGCGGAGGACCTCGCAGCGTCGCCGGACGCGATCCTCGCCGCCGTGTTCCTCCCGGCGGCGGCGCGCGGGGAGCGGCGGATCGCGCTCGAGGGACCGGTTTGCCCCCGCCTGGCGGAGGGCCTCGTCGCCGCCGCCCGCGTCTTCGCGGGTTGGGGGCGGATCCCGTCGGAGCCGCCCCGGATCGAGCCGCGGTCGGGATTCCGCGCCCCCCTCCCGCGCCGCCCGGAACGGTCCGCGCTCTTTCTGACCGGAGGAATCGATTCGACCCACCTCCTGCGCCGCAACCGCGTCGACTTCCCGCGCGAGCATTCCGAGTCATTCGGCGACGCGCTCGCCGTCTTCGGCCTCTACGCGCCAGACCAGCTCGATCCCGCAGACCCGTTCGGGGCCTACGCGCGAACGCGCGAAGTCCTCGACGCGATCGCCGCGGACGCCGGGCTGATCCTCGTCCCCGTCGTGACGAACGCCACCGAGGTCGCGTCCGACGTCGATTTCATCGCCCGGGTTTCCCTCTCCTCGGTGCTGGCCTCGGCGGCGCATCTCTTTCCGTCGCGATGGAGCTCGGTTTGCCTCGCTTCCGGACGCGACGCGTCGATCCTCGTTCCCCTCGGCACGCATCCGCTGATCGATCCGTCGTTCTCGAGTGCCGCCGTCGCCGTGCGACACGAAGGAATCGGGATCACGCGCCCCGAACGGATCGCGGAGCTCGCCGCGGCCGAAGGGGCGCTGTCCCGTCTCCTCGTCTGCATGGCCGGTCCGCCGCCGCCCTTCCTGAACTGCGGCCGATGCGAGAAATGTCTCCGCACGATGGCGGCCCTCGCCGGGCTCGGCCGGCTCGCGGAGTCGCGCGAGTTCCCGGTTCGCGACCTGGCCCCGGACGCGATCGATGCATTCTCCGTCGGCCCGCACTACGCGCCCTACTGGCGGGATCTCCTCCCTCTTCTTCGCGGCCGGCGCGACGATCTCGCGGCCGCCGTCGAGCGCCAGCTCGCCGCGGCGGAGCGCCAGGCCCGCTGGTTCCGGAACGCCGGCTGGAAGGGACTTCTCCGCCGCGCCGACCGGCGCTTCCTCGGCGGGCGCCTTCTCGCGCTCCGCCGGTCGATCGCGCGCGCTTCGTGAGGATCGAGGCCGCCCGGGAAAGCCGCGACGGGGAGCGGGCCTCCGTCACCGCGCGATTCGAGTGGGAAGACGCCGACCTCCCTCCCCTCGAGATGTTCTTCTCGGTCGCGGGCGTCGGCGCGGAAGCTCTCCGCGCGGATCTCCATCCGTTTCTCCTCGCCGCGGCGATCCCCGCGTGGCGCCGGGGAGAACGCCGGATCGCCGTCGCCGGATCCCTGTGCCCCCGGCTCCGCGACGGGATCGGGGCCGCGCAGCGGCTCCTGTCGCGATGGTGGCGGCTCGATCGGGAGGCCGTACGCCTCGAACCGGCGAGTGGCTGGCGGCCCTTCGCGAGGCGCCGCGACCGCGCGGCGCTCTTCCTCACGGGAGGCGTCGACTCGCTCCACCTGCTCCGGACGAACCGACGGGCTTTCCCCGCGGATCATCCGGCCGCGTTCCGCGACGCGATCTCTTCGCTCCGCATGTCGTTCGTCGAGGCCGAGCCGAGCCCGCGCGCCGTGGACCTCGCGCGCCGCCAGTCGCGAAGCGTCGCCGCGGTCGCCGCGGGGAGCGGCCTGGACCTCGTCGAGATCGACAGCAATTTCCGTCTCCTCGATCCCGCGCCGCGGCTCGCGGGACCGCAGGAGCAGGGAGCGCTCCTCGCCGCTCTGGCGCACCTCGCCGCGGCGCGCGTCGGCTCGGCGGCGATCGCCGCCACCTTCCACGCATCCTCGCTCCCTCGATGGGGAACCCATCCTCTGCTCGACCCGCTCTATTCGAGCTCCGGCGTGGAGATTCGCCATGAGGGATACCACGCGACGCGGCCGGAGAAGATCGAGGCGATCGCCGACTGGGATCTCGCGCGGCGTCATCTGCTCGTCTGCTTCGAAGGGCCGCTCGCGGACGGAGAGCTCAACTGCGGCCGGTGTGAGAAGTGCCTCCGCACGATGACGGCCCTCGAGGCGCTCGGCGTGCTGGACGAATTCCCGGCGTTCGGCGGGGCTCGCGTCACCGAAGAGGCGATCGAGGCGATGACCTTCGGCTACTCGCCCGAATACTTCGAGTTCTCCTGGGCCCCTCTCCTCGCGCTGCTCGAGAGCCGGGACCGGCGCCGCCTCGCCCGCGCGGTGCGGGCGAAGATCGCTCGCGGCCGCCGAATCGAAGCGTGGAACCGCGAGGCGGACTGGAGGGGCAGGCTCCGGCGGCTCGACCGCCGGTTCCTCGGCGGCGCTCTGGTCCGCGTTACCCGAAAGTGGCGGGGGCTTCCGGCGACGCGCTGACCCGGCCGGGGCCGTCGAGACAGGTCCGCGCCCAGGCGTCGAGAATGCGCAGCCGGATCTGACCCGCTTCCGAAAGAGTTCGTCCGACCTCGGGGAGCAGCGAAGCCGGGAACCAGCCGCCCTCGACGAGCCGGCGACGCGCGGCATCGGCCTGGGGCGCGCAGGCCAGCCCGGCGAGCGGCCCCGGAAGCCCGAGCTTCCGCGGGCGGCGAAGGACGTATTCGGGAACGAGACCCTCGAGCGCGCGGCGAAGCACCGCCTTCGTCCATCCGCGGCGGCAGAGGTAATCGGAGGGAAGGGTCCTCGCGAACTCGACGATGCGGTGATCGAGAAACGGCAGACGCGACTCGACGGCGGATGCCATCGAGTTCCGGTCCTCCGATTTCAGGATGGCCGGAAGGTAATCGAGCAGCAGCAGGTGCCGCTGATGCTCCTGGAGCGTTCCCGCGGGGTCGCATCGACACCGCGGCGGCCGGGGCGCGGTCCGGAGAACGCCGATCGTGTGCCGGATTCCGGTCAGCCAACCCCATTGCCGGCGGCCGGAGAGGAACCCTTCACGGATGGCTTCCCCCTTGCGTCCCCGGTTCCAGAGCTGAGCCACGTGGACGTCCCAGGGCTCGTAGCCGCCGAAGATTTCGTCGGATCCCTGGCCGACGAGGATCACCGGAAGCCCGACGGCGCGCGCCCGCGCGTAGAGCAGGTACTGGGCGTACCCGACCGACCCCATCATCAGATGGTCGGTCCGCGAGACGAAATCGTCGAGATCGCGGTCGAAGCCTTCCGGCGTCGGTTCGACGTACTCGCCCGGGATCCCCGTCGCGCGCAGGACGGCGTCCGAGTAATGGCTCTCGTCGATCTCCGCCCTCGGGTACCGGAGGGATATCGCCGGCCCGGAGAAGGAACCGCGGTGATTCGCGGCCAGGATTCCCGCAATCCCGGACGAATCGACGCCGCCGGACAGCAGGAGTCCGACGGGAACGTCCGCGCGGAGGCGGATCCGGATCGCATCGTCGAGCAGTCCCCGCAGGCGCGCGGCGGCTCCTTCGAACGATGGCGGCGGCGGGACGTCGCGGACGCGAGCGTCGAGGTCGTACCACCTCTGCACGCGGATGCCCGAGGCGCCCGCCCGGAGGAGCGACCCCGCCGGGAGCTCACGGTAGTCCTCGTAGGCGGTCGCGTCGCCCTCCGGGATGTTCGCACCGAAGGCGAGATAGTCCGACACGAGCTTCAGGTTGGGCACGGCCGGGCGGACGGCCCGGAGCGCCTTCGGCTCCGACCCGAACCCGAAAAGATCGCCCGCGATCGTCCAGTAAAACGGCTTGATTCCGTATCGGTCCCGCGAGGCGAAGAGCTCGCGCTGCCGCGAGTCCCAGATCGCGAACGCCCACATCCCGTTGAAACGGTCGAGCGCCGAATCCCCCCAACGGATCCACGACGCCAGCAGCACCTCGGTGTCGGTCGTCGTCGTGAATCGCTCGCCCGCGCTCTCGAGCTCTCGCCGGAGCTCCGGCGCGTTGAAGATCGCGCCGTTGAAGACGATCCAGTATCTGCCGTCGCCGCGCGTCATCGGCTGCCGCCCCGCGTCGGAGAGATCGGTGATCGCGAGACGCTGGTGCCCGAGGACGGCCCGGGCGCCGCGCGCCGCGATGGCGAAGGGCCGCGAACCGGTGGGCACCGACGAATCGCGGGTTCCCTCGAGGAGCGACTGGCCGTCGTCCTCGAGCCAGCCGCCGCCGTCGGGACCGCGGTGCGCGATCCGCCGCATCATCGCGAGCAGAAGACGGCGGTCGGGGACTCCGCCGGCGAGATCGACCAGACCGGCGATGCCGCACATGCGCACGATTCTAGTGTCCCGCCCCGGAAACAGCGTGTCCTTTGCGCCCGCGGCCCGCCGACGACGCCGGACGCGTCGCGGGCTTTCGCCGCCGCGCCCGTCTTCGGCGGTCGATCGCCGCGTCGGCTAGCCGATCGTCTTTCGGAACGCGCGCGTGCTGGCGGCGATCAGCACCGCCGAGATCGCCAGCAGGGCCGCCACACTCCGCCAGAGAGCCATGAAGCCGGCGCCCCGGATGATGATCCCGCGCGAGATCGCGATGAAGTGCGTCGCCGGAAAGAGCTGCGCGAGCACCCGCAGGGGTGCCGGAAGCGACGACAGCGGGAAGAAATAGCCCGAGAGCATGATCGACGGGAGGAGCACGGCCTGCGCGCTCTGGATCGCGGCCATCTGGGTCTTCGCGAAGGCGGAGACGAGAAGGCCGAGCGCGAGGAGCGAGAAGAGGTAGACGACGGCGAGCGCGAGGAGGAGCGTGAGGCTGCCGTGGATGGGCACGCGGAAGACGGCGACCATCAGGAAAAGGACGAAAAGCAGCTGCATGAACGCGAGCAGGAGGTAAGGCAGGATCTTCCCGAGGACGACCGCACTCGGCGACGCGGGGGTCACCATGAGCTGTTCGAGCGTGCCCCGTTCGCGCTCGCGGACGATCGCGAACGCGGCCAGCAGCGTTCCCGAAAACGTCAGCAGAATGGCGACGAGCCCCGGAATGAGCAGGTTCGCGCTCCGGGAGTCGGGGTTGAAGAGCAGGAGAGGGTGCACGCGGACGGCGAGGTCGGAGGCGTTCGCGCGCTCGGCGAGCTGCTCGAGCGAGCGCGAGAGAGCGACTCCGTTGACCGCGGCGAGCGTCGCGCTCGAGATCGTCGAATCGGACCCGTCGATCAGGACCGACACGTCGGCGGCGCGTCCTTCGAGGCGGCGGCGGGCGAACTCGGGGGGAATCTCGATCGCGACCGAGGCCCGCCCCGAGACGATCGCTTCGCGCATCGCCGGACGGGACGGCGCCCACGCGACGACGTCGAAGTAGCTCGTGTTCTGGAAATCCGCGAGGAGCGAGCGGCTCTCCTCGGTCCGGCTCTGGTCGAAGACGACCGTTCGAACGTGCCGCACGTTCGTGTCGATCAACCCGAAGAGCACGAGCTGGAAGGCGGGAACGGCCAGGGCGAACTGCAGGGTCGCGCGGTCGCGGAGCATCTGCACCGCCTCCTTCCGCAGGACCGGGAGAAAACCCCTCACGCCGCCTCCCCCGCCGCCGCCGCGCGCTCGTCCATCTGCCGTTTCGTGAGACGGACGAAGACGTCCTCGAGCGAAGCGTCGATCCCGCGCACGACGACCGGCGCGCCGGCGGCCGCCGAGAGATCCGCCGCGATCCGCGTTTCCGGAATGTCGGTGCGGACGAGGAGATGGAGCGCGTTTCCGAAGATCGTCACGTCTTCGACGTACGGGAGCGCGCGGGCTTGCGCCATGAAGGGCGCGACCCCGTGCTCGCAGGCCGCCTCGACCCGCCGGCGCCCCGGAGGGGTGACCTCGGGAAGCCGCGTCAGCTCGTCGGGCCGGCCGGCGACGAGGAGCTTCGAGAGATAGAGGTAGGCGACGCGCCCGCACCGCTCCGCCTCGTCCATGTAGTGCGTCGTGACGAACAGCGTCACGCCGTCGGCGGCGAAGGCGAAGAGCAGGTTCCAGAGCTCGCGGCGGGCGACCGGGTCGATGCCCGCGGTCGGCTCGTCGAGGAAGAGCACCCGGGGCCGGTGCATCAGCGCGGCGGCGAGCGAGAGGCGCTGCTTCCATCCGCCCGAGAGCTGGCCCGCGAGCCGGCGGCGGTACGGAGCGATCTCCGTGAGCCCCACGACCCACTCGCGCGCCTCGATGAGCTTCTCTCTCCGGAGACCGTACACGGAAGCGAAGAAGTTGAGGTTCTCCTGGACCGTCAGGTCTTCGTACAGCGAGAACTTCTGGGGAACGTATCCGATCCGGCGGCGGATCTCCTCGCCCTGACGGACCACGTCGAGCCCGTCGACGCGGGCCGCGCCTTCGGTCGGCGCGAGCAGCCCGCAGAGGATCCGGATCATCGTCGACTTTCCCGAACCGTTCGGCCCGAGGAGCCCGAAGATTTCTCCTCGGCGCACCCGGAGCGAAACGCGGTCGAGCGCGCGCACGCGCCCGAAGTCCCGGGAGACGCCCTCGACCTCGATCCCGTACGCGCCGGCCGCGGCTTCGCTCATCGCGCCACCGATCCCCCGCCGACGTCTCCGATCCGCGCGGTCGCCGCCATTCCGGGCTTCAGGTCCGGAGAAGGGTCGATCGCGATCTTCACGCCGAAGACCTGATCGGCGCGCTGGTCGAGCGTCTGGACGTTCCTCGGCGTGTATTCCGCCTGCTGCCGGATCTCGACGACGCGTCCGGGAAACGCCCGGCCCGGGAACGTGTCGACGAAGATCCGCGCCCGGTCGCCGACGTGCACGCGGCCGAGCATCGGCTCCGGAACGTAGACGCGCACCCAGACCTCCGAGGGCTCGAGGATCGTCACGATTCCCTGGTTGGCGGCGACGAGGTCGCCGGGACGAAGATCGATCGTCTGGATCACGCCGTCGGCGGGCGCGCGCACCGTGAGCTCCTCTTTCTGGCGCGACAGGAAGGCGAGACGGCCCTGCTCCGCCGCGAGCTGCGCGCGCGCCTGCGCGATGTCCTCGGGTCGGCTCCCCCGGGCGAGTTCCCGGTAGGTTTCCGCGAGCATCGTCGCCTGGGCGGCGTCGGCGTCGTACTGCTGCGGACTCGCCAGGCCCGAATGCAGCAGCGCCTCGCTCCTCTTCCTGTTGCGCTCGGCGTTCTCCCAGTCGGCCCTCGCCCGCCGGATCTCCTCGCTTCGCGGGCCGCGCTGGACTTTTTCGAGATTCGCCTGCTGCGAGGCGACGTTCCCCTGCTCCTGTTCGATCTGCCGATCGAGCAGGTCCGATTCGAGAACGACGAGAACGTCGCCCCGGCGCACCGCGGCCCCCTCGTCGACGAGCACGCGCGCGACCCGCCCCCCGACGAGGGAGCCCACCTGCGCGTCGCGGGCTTCGATGGTCCCCGCGAAGCCTCCGGGCTCGACGCGCCGACGCGTGAGGAGGAGCCACGCGCCGACGGCTGCCGCCGCCAGCACGACCAGGGCGATGACGGCGCGTTTCATCGCGTCTTCCTCTTTCCCTTCTTCGGCGCCGGACGGCGAGGGAGGGCTCCCCGGGTCCAGATCGCCAGCAGAGTCTCGAGATAACGGTCCAGCGGGAGCGGCGGATCCAGGATCCGGAAGAGCTTCTGGAACGACACGTAGGCGAAGAGGGCGCCCTGGAAGGCCGTCGCGGCGGCGCGCGGGTCGGCGATCGACAGGGTCCCCCGGGCGACCGCCCGGGCGAGATACCCCTCGATCGCCGAGAAGACCTGTTGCGGCGGCGTCGACCGTGAGCGCGGATCGAACGGGAGGGGAATGGCGACGGGCCCGGGGCCGCGCCGCGCGTGGAGCCATCCGACGATCGACTCGGCGAAGGTCGCCTCGAGGATGGGAATGACCCGCTCGGCAATCCGCCGAAGCACCGGAATCGGGTCCTCGCTTCCGTCGAGCGTGTCGAGGAACTCGAGCGGCACCCCGACGGAGGACCGGGCCGAAGCCATCGCCGCGCCGAAGAGCGCCTCCTTCGTCGGCGCGTGCCGCAGGAGCGCCGCGGGACTGACCTCGAGACGCGCCGCGATCGAGGCGAGCGTCGTTCCATCGAAGCCGCGCTCGGCGAAGGCCTCGCGCGCGGCGGCGAGCACCTGCGGACGGGTGATCCGGGCTCGGCGTCCCATAGAAAATAACTATACGTATATTTACTAATACGTCAAGCCCGTAGGCCTCCGAGACTGTCCCGTTTCACCGCCCCCGGCGACGAGGCGCGGCGAGACCCGGGCCCGGCCCGCCGCCGCGCGCCGGCCTCAGGAAAGGGCCGCCAGCAGCCGTCCCGACACCGCGAGCGCCTCCGCCCGCGCGGCAGCGACGGCGCGTTCCGCGTCGGCCACCGCTTCCTCGGCGTCGGCGAGCTCCATGCGGCGCAGGAAAGGCGCGTCGGCGTCCCCCTTTCCCTCGCGCGCGAGCGCCTCGGCGGCGGCGAGCGCCTCCTCCGCGACTCCGCGGCCCCTTCGGGCCAGGGTGGCGGCCGATTCCGCCCGCGCCGCCGCGGCTTCGCTCCGCGCGAGCCGCAGATCGAGCGTCTCGCGCCGCTCCCTCGCCTGCTCCTCGGCGCGCCGCCAGGCGCTCTCGCTGCGGGCCCGATCGTCGTCGACGCGTCCGCCCGAGAAGATCGGAAGCGAGATCGCGACCGCCACGCTCCAGTCGTCGGCCTTGAAGTGGTTGTAGTACTTCGCGTAGTAGCCGGGCAGCCGCCAGTACTGCGCTTCCGCCTGGACGACGGGCGCCAGCGGCCGGGCTTTCGCGCTCCGGACGGCGTCGAGGATCTCCGCCTGACGCTCGAGCGCGCGCAGCGCCGGATCCTCCGCGAGCACGCTCTCGCGGTCGGCCGGCGCGGCCGGGAGCGCGGTCGCGGGATCGTCGGAGAGGACGATTTCCCGGCCGGGCGAAGCCCCGATCGCGAGCCGGAGCTCCCGGAGATCGAGGTCCGCGTCCGACGCGGCGTCGAGCGCCTTCTGCCGCGCCCGGGCGAGGTCGAGCGAGGAGCGCTCCACCGCGAGATCCGTCTCCCGCCCTTCTTTCCGGCGCGCCTCGGCGTGCCGAAGCAGCTCCTGCGCGGCGTCGACGCGGCGCGCCGCGGCCTCGCTC
>DASTIQ010000339.1 GCA_035717485.1 Thermoanaerobaculia bacterium
GAATTCCTCGCCGAGGAGAACGATCGCGTCTTCGCCCGGACGTGGCAGCTCGTCGCGCACGAGGAAGATCTCCGGGAGCCCGGGAGTTTCGTCACGGCCGCGGCCGCCGGGGAGCCCCTGCTCCTCGTCCGTGGCGACGACGGCATCCTGCGCGCGCTCTCGAACGTCTGTCGCCACCGCGCGGGACCCGTCGCCGCCGGCGCCGGACGCTGCCGCGCGTTCCGCTGCGGATATCACGGGTGGAGCTACGCGCTCGACGGGCGGCTCCTCGGGACCCCCGAGTTCGAAGGGGTCGAAGGCTTCCGCCGGGAGGATGTCGCCCTCCCGCGGTTCCGCGCCGAGACCTGGATGGGCCTCGTCTTCGTGGCTCTCGATCCGGACGCCGCTCCGCTCGCCGAGACGCTCGACGACCTCGCCGACCTCGCGCGGCGCCGGCCGCTCCCCGGAATGCGGCGGGCGCATCGCAAGGAGTGGATCGTCGAGTGCAACTGGAAGGTCTACGTCGACAACTATCTCGAGGGCTACCACATCCCGATCGTCCACCCCGGCCTCTTCCGCGAGCTCGACTACGCGCGATACGCGACCGAGACGAAGCGCCTGTACTCGATCCAGCACGCCCCGGTCCGCGCGACCGCCCCCGGAAAGCTCCGGGGCGGCGACGGGGACGAGGCGGAGTACTACTGGATCTTTCCGAACCTGATGCTCAACGTCTATCCCGACAATTTCTCGACCAACGTGATCCTTCCCCTCGGCCCGGAACGGACGGCGACCATCTTCGAGTGGTTCTTCCGGGACTCCGACGACCCGGCGGTTCGCCGCGCGGTCGAGGAGACGGTCGCGTTCTCCGACGAGATCCAGCTCGAAGACATCGCCATCTGCGAGGCGGTCCAGCGGGGACTTCGGTCGCGCACTTACGACCGGGGACGCTACAGCGTCAAGCGGGAGAACGGCGTCCACCATTTCCACCGCCTGTACGCCGCGGCGATGGGCAATCCGCCGGGCTGAGCGGCGCGGGACGCGATCGCTTCCCCGCGGCGCGTCACCGATCCATCGGCGCGCCCGCTCGCCTAGCGGAAGCGCAGGCGAATGGTCAGCCCGAAATCGGCCCGGTCCCCGAACGACGGCACGTTCTCGGTCAGCGTGAGCGCCGCCGAGGTCCGGCGCGAAAGGTCCCGCTCGACGCCGAGCGCGATTTCGAGCCCGGGATGGGAGAGATCGCCGAGATCGTCCCTCCGGAACGGGCTCTCCTCGAGCGTCGCCGAGGCGCCGACCCGGGTGCGCGGCCCGAACGCCCGCGTGGCCCCGACCAGCAGCCGCGAATACCACGCCACGGGAAGACCGGTCGAGGAGCGCCACCGGCCCGGCACGACGACGCCCGCCTCCGTGTCGAACGTCCATCGGGGGCCGTCGCGGCGCGCGTACCCGAGCGCTCCCGCGTCCCAGGAGCCCGATCCGTTGAAGTCCGCGGAGCTGCCGGTCGGCGCCTTGATCGCCGCGTCGAGCCCGTACGACCAGAGCGTTCGGCGCGCGGGACGCCAGGAGAGCATCGCCGTCGTGTCGCCGAAGCCCGGGTCGGGGGAGCGATCGTCGAACGTCATCTCGCCGCCCGGGCGCTGCACCATCACCGCGAACTGGGACGCCGGAAATTCGTTCCGGCCGGACTGGTCCAGGCCGAACGCGCGGTGAAACGCCTCCACGGCGCTGCCGCCGTGAATCGCGTCGTGCGAGATCCACACGATCTCGGCCGAGACCGAGAGCGTGGGCGTCAGTCCGGCACGCGCCGTCCCGGCGACGCGAAGGAGGTCGCTCTCGACGAAGAAGACGCGGTCCCCCGGAAATTGCGCGTGGATCGCGGCCGCCTCTCCGGCGGCGAGCGGCCGTCCCCGGAGCGCCGGGTCGTCGTGGAACGTGAGCGCGTGCCAGGTCGACGAGAACGTGCTCGCGTACGCCGCCTCGAATCGCCCGACGATCTCTCCCGGAGCGGGGGACGACGGATCGGCGGGGCCGAAATCGAGGAAAGGAACGTGCAGGAGGTGAAAGCTTCGCTCGCCGAAGGCGGGCGCGGGATCGAGGGGTTCGCCGGGCGCGAGGCGGGCCGCCAGCGTGGCCGCCGCGAGGAGAACCGCGAGCGGCGCGCCCCGGCGCGCGCGGATCATCGCGTCGGCGCGAGCGCCGACGCCCGTCGGCGACGGGGCTTCGCCGCTCGCCCGGCCGCGGCCCTCATCGAGCGAGCTCCTGGGCCGGGGCGCGGCGAGAGGCACCCGCGGTCGATCC
The DNA here is from genome assembly GCA_035717485.1 of Thermoanaerobaculia bacterium. Lineage (NCBI taxonomy): Bacteria > Pseudomonadati > Acidobacteriota > Thermoanaerobaculia > Thermoanaerobaculia bacterium. The sequence continues at coordinate 2,275 of DASTIQ010000339.1, forward strand.
GCACCGTCCCGGGAGGCCCTCTTTCTCCGCGAACTCCGCGGCGTCGCCCCCCGCCCCACCCGACCACTCGTGATACGCGTCCGCGACCACGCTCACCGGCCCGTCGGTGATGATCCGCCCCTCGTCGAGCCACAGCGCGCGCGAGCAGGTCTCCCGGATCTGGTCGAGCGAGTGGGAGACGAGAAGGACCGTCTTCCCCGCCTCGCGGAACCCGGCCATCCGGTCGCGGCATTTCGCCCGGAACCTCTCGTCGCCGACCGCGAGCGCCTCGTCGACGAGCAGGATGTCCGGATCGACGTCGGTCGCGACCGAAAAGGCCAGCCGCGAGACCATCCCGGTCGAATAGGTCCGCATCGGAGCGTCGATGAACTCGCCGATTTCGGCGAACTCGGCGATACTCGGCATGCGCCGGCGCATCTCGGAGCGGGAGAACCCGAGGAGCGACCCCTGGAGCAGGACGTTCTCGCGCCCGGTCAGCTCCGCGTTCATCCCGAGACCGAGCTCGAGGAGCGGCGCGATCCGTCCCCGGACGACGACCCGCCCCTCGGAGGGCCGCACGACCCGGCAGATCGCCTTGAACATCGTGCTCTTACCGGCCCCGTTGCGCCCGATCACGCCGACGTTCTCGCCGTCCGACACGTCGAGGCTCGCGTCCCGCAGCGCGTCGAACTCGTCGAAGGTGATCCGTCGGCTGAGGCGGCGGACGACGTGCTCCTTCAGCGAGCGCGAGCCGCCCCGGGGGATCCGGTAGCGGATCGTGACGTTCTCGAAGTGGATCATCGGGGCGGCCGGCTACGAACGGAACGCATAGTCCTGGATGTTCCGGCAGAAGAAGGACCATCCCGCCGCGAGGGTCCCGAACGCGATCGCGGCCGAGAAGAGGATCACGTTCGTCGTCGGGAGCATTCCGTCGTACACGGGCGTGCGGAAGGTCTGGAGCAGGAAGTAGTGCGGGTTCAGCCAGAGGATGAACCGGAACCTCGGCGGAACGATCGCGGGGGCGTACACGATGGGCGTGATGAAGAACCACGTCTGGACGAGGACCAGGTACATCTCACGGATGTCGGTGAATCGGGACGCGAGCGTGAAGATGAGGAACGCGACGCCCAGCGTGAACGCCGACAGCAGCACGACGGAGATCGGGAACATCCAGCTCGTCGCGTGGAAGTGGAACCGGGTCGCCACGAGGATCGCGAGGAGCGGCACGATCGAGAGCACGAGGTTGACGAGGGCGACTCCCACGGCGGACACGACGAAGACCGAACGCGGCAGGTAGATCCGCTTCGCGAGCTCGTTCGCGTCGTGCGTCTGCGACGCCGCGAACGAGGTGCCCGTCGCGAACATCGCCCAGTACATCGACCCCAGCATGAAGAAGGCCGGATAGTTCTGGATCTGCTGTTTGAGGAGCGACGAGAAGACGAGCGTGAGCGCCACCATGTTCAGGAGAGGCGCGAGCATCGTCCAGGCGATCCCGAGCACCGACCGCTTGTACCGGATCTTGATGTCGCGGACCATGAGCTCCCACACGAGACCGCGATATCGCCAGAGGACCACGAGCTCGTCGAGCTCGGGAAATCCGCGATCGCTCGAATCGTAGAAGGCGTCCAGCCGGGCGAGCCGCGACGAGGGCATCAGCGCGCGGAATATAGCAGATGGCCGAGCGCCTCCCGGCCCCGCGCGGCCCAGTCGTTGGCTCGTCCGAGCGCGCGGAGACGCGCCGTGAACGCCCGGTCGCGCGACGCGGCGAGCGCCTCCTCGAGCCCCGCGCACCACTCCGCGGCGCTCCGGGCGGTCCGCACCTCCGGGAAAGCTTCCGCCTCCGGCATCGGCGACGAGACGACCGGCTTCCCGGCGGCGAAGTATTCGTAGAGTTTGATCGGCGACACGAACGCGGTCACCGGCGAAACGACGAACGGAATGATCGCGACGTTCGCCTCCGACAGGAGACGCGGAATCTCGGCGTGCGCCCGCGCGCCGAGGAAGACGACGTTGGGGAGTCCGGCGGCCGCGGATCGCCCCCACGCGCCGTCGAGCTCCTCGCCGTACAGCCGGAAATCCCACCCGGGCAGAGCGCGGGCGACGGCGGCGAGCACCTCGAAATCGAACCAACGGGCCAGGGCCCCGGCGTAGATCGCCCGGGGGCGCTCCCCCGGGCCGGGCGGGACGCCGCGCGGCCGCGCGAAGGCCGCCGAGTCGACGCCGTTCGGGAGGTACACGGCGTCGGGGCGTTCCGCGGCGAGCTCCTCGCGGAGTCCCCGCGAAACGGCGAAGACGCGCTCCGCGCGCTCGAGCGCGCGGCGCTGGTTCGCGCGCAGACGCCGCCGGGGGTGCGGGAACACGGCGAGATGGTCGACGGCGTCGTAAACGAGACGGCCGTCGGGCCATTCCGCCGCAGCGGGAACGTTGTAGGCGACGGACCAGAGAAACGGACGAGCCATGCCGGCGAGCGGCGCGCGCGGACCCCGGTAGAGGAACAGGTTCTGCTCGACGTCCGCGAAGCCGTCGACCCGGTCCGCGGAGTCCTCCGAGAGGAACAGGACGGGATGCCCGGCGCGCGCGATCGCCCGCGCGAGGTGATGCGGCCGCTGCACGAGCGCGGCGTTCCAGGGGATCGAGGGGAGGAACACGACCGGCGACTCGGCGCGCGCGAGCTCGCCCGGAAGCGTCCCGCCCCGGATTCTCGCGGGCGGCGGGGCTCCCCACTTCTCCCGGTACCGGCGCTCGTTTTCCCGGTAGATCGCGAGATATCGCGTCTCGCCGAGCGCCGAGAAGCTCCCGCGGCCGCGATGGTGCACGAAGGAATCGCGCGCGCAGGCGATCTCCCATCCCCTCTCGCGCACGCGCCGGCACCAGTCGTCGTCTTCGAACATCCCGACGCCGAAGCGCTCGTCCAGCGGGCCGATCTCGTCGAAGAGACGGCGGCGGAACGCGACGCAGAACATCGCCAGCATCGGGATCGCGACCCGCCGGCCGCGGTTGGCGTCCGTGAAGGCTCGCGCCCAGGAGGGCAGGTCGGCGAGGCGCGCGTAGCCCGCGGGAACCCTCGCCTCGTTGGCGATCTCGTTCGTGCTCGATCCCACGAGGCCCAGCCCGGGATCCGACTCGAGATGCGCGACGAGAGCCGAGAGCCAGCCGCGCGTCACGACCGTGTCGTTGTTCAGGAGGCAGACGACCTCCCCCGTCGAGGCCGCCACGCCCTGGTTGACGGCGGCCGCGAACCCGCGATTTTCGGCGTTCGCGACGACGACGATCGGGAGCGGAGACGTCCGCCGCGTCTCGTCGAGCCACTCCCGCGTGCCGTCGGAGGAGGCGTTGTCGACGACGACGAGCTCGACGTTCGGCCAGTCGGTCCGCTCCGCGATCGAGGCCAGACAGGCGCGATTGAAGGAAAGGTTCCCGTACGTGACGATCACGACGGACGCGCGCGGCCAGAGGCGGACGAGCCCCGCCCGGTACGCGGCGGCATCTTCGAGGGGAACCGACGCCGGCGCCGGCTTCCATCCGGGGCGATCCGCCACGTGTTCCGCGCCGACGCCGGCGACGGCGGCGTGCCGCATGGGGAACGCCTCGACCAGGGCGTCGATCGCACCGTCCGGCTCTTCGGCGCGCCAGGGAAACCGGACGAGCCCGCCGTCGGCGGCGAAATCGATCGCCTCCGGATCCGCGAGGAACACCCGCCCGCCGGTCGCGGCGAGCGCCCGGGCCGCCTCCCGCAGGCGCGGGGCCGAGACGCCGAATGCGCCCGGGAGCAGGACGAGATCGGGCCTCCCGGGAATCTCTTCCGCCGGAGCGGGCGGCGCGTCCTCCGCGTCGAACACCGGTTTCCGGATCCGGAAGATCCGTTCGACGGGAAGGATCCGGCGGAGAACGCGGCGAAGCGGGAGCGGCAGCGCGTCGCGCCCCCCGAAATAGAGGCGGCGCAGGAGACCCCCCCTCATGCGCGGGCGGAAAAGGGCGCGATCGGCCGGCCGGCGAGCACGGCGACGATCCGCTCGGCCGCCCGCCCGTCGCCGTAGGGATTCGCGGCGCGCGACATCGCGGCGAGCGCGTCCGGATCGCTCAGGAGGCGCTCGGCTTCCCGGTAGATCGTCTCCTCGTCCGTGCCGACGAGCTTCGCGACGCCGGCCTCGATCCCTTCCGGGCGCTCCGTCGTCTCGCGAAGGACGAGCGTCGGTTTCCCGAACGTCGGAGCCTCCTCCTGGATGCCGCCGCTGTCGGTCAGGATGATCTTCGCCCGGCGCATCCAGGAAACGAGACGAGCGTAGTCGACCGGAGGAAGGAGCTCCACGTTTCCGATGCCGTCGAAGGCTCGCGCCGCCTCGAGCACGTTCGGATTCGGATGCACCGGAAAGACGAAGCGCGTCTCCGGGAACCGCCGGGCCAGCCGCGCGATCGCGCGGAACGAACGCCGCATCGGCGCCCCGAAGCTCTCGCGCCGGTGCGACGTGACGAGCACGAGGTCGCGCGCGTCCTCTTCGTCCGCGGGAGACCGTTCGGCGAGCCACCGCAGCGCGTCGACGACGGTGTTCCCCGTCACGTGAACGCTCTCGGGATCGACCCCCTCGGCCGCGAGCGCGGACGCGCTGCGGGCGGTCGGGGCGAAGTGGAGAGAGGAGACGAGATCGGTGACGCGCCGGTTCATCTCCTCGGGAAAGGGATTCCGGAGGTTCGCCGTCCGAAGACCCGCTTCGACGTGGCCGACCCGAACGCCGCGATGGAAGCAGGCGAGCGACGCCGCCATCACGGTCGTCGTGTCCCCCTGGACGAGGACGACGTCGGGGGCCGCCTTCTCCAGGACGGCATCGAAGGCCGAGAGCACGCCGGCCGCCACGGCGCTCGGCGTCTGGTTGGGACGCATGAGATCGAGGTCGACGTCCGGCGCGATGCCGAAGAGCGCCAGCGCGGAGTCGAGGAGATCGCGGTGCTGCGCGGTCGCGCACACGACCGTCTCGAACCCGGGCTCCGCCCGGAGGCGGAGGACGACGGGCGCCATCTTGATGGCCTCCGGCCGGGTGCCGACGACCACCAGGACTTTCATGATCTCAGGAAACCGCTTCCTCGAGGGCGGAGGCGACCGCGGCGATCTCCGCCGCTTCGAGCTCGGGCCAGATCGGAAGCGCCAGGACTTCGTCCGCCGCGCGCTCCGACTCGGGAAGATCGCCGCGGCGGCCGCCGAGCGGGACGAAGCACTCCTGGAGATGGAGCGGGACCGGATAGTAGACCTCGGAGCCGACGCCCGCCTCGGCGAGACGCGTCCGGACGGCGTCTCGGTCGCGCACCCGAACCACGAACTGGTGGTAGATGTGGTCGCGGTCGGGGCCGACCACGGGAAGCGCGAGCTTCCCCGCGGACTCCGCGCCCGCGAGGAGGCGCCGGTACTCCGACGCGATTTCCCTCCGGTGCCGGTTCCAGCGGTCGAGCCGCTTCAGCTTGACCCGGAGCACCGCCGCCTGCACCTCGTCGAGCCGGAAATTCCCGCCGATCTCCGCGTGGTGGTACTTCGGCTCCATCCCGTGGACGCGGAGCCGCACGATGCGCGCGGCCACCGCCGCGTCCTCGGCGGTGACGAGCCCCGCGTCCCCCGCGGCACCGAGGTTCTTCGTCGGGAAGAAGGAGAACGCGCCCGCGTCGCCCTGCGTCCCGACCGCGCGGCCGCGGTAGCGGGCGCCGATCGCCTGGCACGCGTCCTCGAGGACGCGGATCCCTCGACGCCGGGAAATGTCGAGAATCGGCCCCAGGTCCGCCGCCTGCCCGTAGAGATGGACGGGAACGACGGCGCGCGTGCGGCCGGTGATCTTCCCTTCGAACGATTCGGGAGACAGCGTCAGCGTGTCGGGCTCGACGTCGGCGAAGACCGGCACCGCGCCGAGGCGCGAGACCACCCCGGCCGTGGCGAAGAACGAAAAGGCGGGAACGACGACCTCGTCGCCCGGTCCGACGCCGAGCGCCATCAGCGCCACGAGAAGCGCGTCGGTCCCGGAGGACACCCCGATCGCGTGGGCCGCGCCGAGGTATCCGGCGAGCTCCCGCTCGAGCGCCGCGCCCTGGTCGCCCAGGATGAACCGCTGCGACGCGAAGACGCGCGAGACCTCGGCCATCGCCTCCTCGCGGTATTCCGCGAACTGGCGGGTCAGGTCCAGGAGGGGGACGCGGACTCCGGTCATGAACGCGCGAGTTTACCGCGAACCGTCGCCCGCCCCGACGAGGCGCTCAGCTCCAGGAATACGCCGGCGGAGCGCGCCGCGGGGGCTTCAGCAGCGCGAGCAGCACGATCCCGGCGACGAAGCCGCCGATGTGCGCGAAATAGGCCGTGCCCCCGGTCGTGGGGGTCGAGACCGAAAGGCTCGCGGTTCCGGAGAAGAACTGGACGACGAACCAGAACACGATGAAGAGGAACGCCGGCACCTCGGCCGTGAAGAAGAGGAAGATCGGAATGAGCGTCAGGATCCGCGCGCGCGGATAGAGGAAGAGGTACGCCGCCAGCACGCCCGAGATCGCGCCCGACGCGCCGAGCGACGGAAGGCGCGACCCGGCGTTGAAGAACGCGTGACAGAGCGACGCGGCGAGCCCGCACAGGAGGTAGAAGACGAGATACCGGAAGTGCCCGAGCCGGTCCTCGACGTTGTCCCCGAAGATCCAGAGGAAGAGCATGTTGCCGCCGAAATGCAGCCACCCCGCATGGAGGAACATCGCGACGAAGATCGTCACGAGCGACGCCGTGATCCCGTACTGGCCGCTCCACATCCGCGCGGGGACGAAACCGTAGACGCGCAGGAAGCGGTCGAGCGCCTCGGGAGGGAGCGAGAGCTCGAAGAGGAAGCCCCAGAGATTGCCGCCGATCAGCAGCCAGTTGATCCAGGGCGTGGTGCGGGTGCGAACGGTGTCGCGAAGGGGGATCAGGAGAGCCTACGCGCTCTTCGCGTTGACGCTTTCTTTCAGCTCCTTGCCCGGCTTGAACTTGACCGCGCGGGAGGCCGGGATCGTGATCGACTCCCCGGTCTTCGGGTTCCGGCCGGCGCGTTCGGCGCGGTCGGTCACCGAGAACGCGCCGAGTCCCGACACGTTGACCTTCTCCCCTTTCCGCAGCGCGCTCCCGATCGCGTTCAGGAACGCGTCGTACGCCGCGGTCGCGTCGCGCCGGGAGAGATTCGTCTCGCTCGCGATCGACTCGATGATCTCGTTCTTTCCGGCCATTTTGCCTCCAAGCCGGCGAATGTATGCGCAGGCCGGCCGTTTGTAAAGCGCCCGACCAGGGCGGGTCCGGCCCGATATCGGCCGGCGTCGGGGACCCGGGTGCGCCAGGAACCCGACCGGGGGAGATGCGCCAGACCCGCGGAAACGACGAGGCGCCGCAACGCCGCGCCGGCCTTCTATTCCCGCCGGAAGAGGTGCGCGGTGAACCCGTCGGCTCCCTCGTCCGGGAAAAGCCGGAAGACGGCGCCCGAAACGTTCTTGCGCAGGGCTTCGGGAGGATCGATCGGCGAGAGACGCATCGACGGATCCGCCGCGACCAGCGCGGCCGCGACCCTCTCGTTTTCCTCCTCCTCCAGGCTGCACGTCGAGTAGAGGAGATATCCCCCGGGGGCGACGAGCGCGGCGGCCCCGGCGACGAGGCGAAGCTCGGCGTCGGCCATCGCGTCGACCGCGGCGGGGGTCAGCCGGTATCGAATCTCCGGGTTCTTCCGGAGAGTTCCGGTCCCGGAGCACGGAGCGTCGAGGAGGACGCGATCGAAACCTCGCGCCGGGAACGGCGCCGCGAGGACGTCGGCGGCGACGGGGAGGGCGGCCGCCAGGTCCATTCGGGCGCGATTCTCCCGGAAAAAGGCGAGGCGATCGGGAGAAAGGTCGGCGGAGACCACCCGCGCGAAGCGGCCGGAGAAGAGCGCCGAGGCGGTCTTCCCTCCGGGCGCCGCCGCGAGATCGAGCAGCAGGTCTCCCGGGGGAAGGAGAAAAGGGAGCGCCTGGGATCCCGCGTCGGCCACGTAGCACACGCCGTCCCGGAAAGCCGCCGTCCGGATCGGATTCCCCGAAACCACCGCGAGCCCGTTCTCCGCGAGCGCGAGCGGCGCGGTCTCCACTCCCTCGGCGAGGAGCCGACGAGCGACGTCGTCCCGAGGGAAGCGGCGCGCGTCGCAGAGGAGATGCAGCCGGCCTCGCTCGTCGTCGGCCGCGAGGATCGCCCGCGTCCGCGCCGCCCCGAAACGCTCCGTCCAGCGCTCGACGAGGAATGCGGGATGCGAGAACGCTTCCGCGAGCTCCCGCGGAGTGCTCTCCGGCAGCCGCCGCGGAGGCTCCCGGAGAGCGGAGCGGAGGACGCCGTTCACGAGCCGGGACGCTCCCTCTCCGGCCTGGGCGCGGGCCATCGCGACCCCCTCGTGAACGGCCGCGCGGGTCGGCACCCGCTCGAGGAACCGGAGCTGGAAGAGGGCGGTTTCGAGGATTTCCCGGACGGGCGGCTTCAGGCGGTCGAGGGGGAACCGCGAGAATCGGGCGATCTCCGCGTCGAGAGCGGATCGCCACCGAAGGACTCCGAGCACGAGCTCGCGCGCCAGATCCCGGTCCGCGTCGCCGAGTCCCGCGACTTCGCGGGCGAGGCGAAGCGGGCGGCGGCCGCCGCCGAAGAAATCCGCCAGGATCGCGACGGCCCGCCGCCGCGCCGGGCTCGCCGAGCGGCCGGCGGCGCGCGGGGCGGCGCCCTCAGGGGTTCCCAAACCGCGCGCCTTCCGGATGCCTCGCGCCGCGGAGGAATTCCGCCGCCGGGACCGGCTTTCGCCCCTCTCTCTGGACGCGATCGACGACGAGGGACGTCCCCGAGCCGCAGACCACCGTGACGCCCCGCTCGGCCGCCTCGATCGTTCCCGGCGCGCCCGGTCTCCCCGCCGCCCCCTCGCGCGCCTCGAGGATCTTCACGCGCTCTCCCTCCAACGAGGTGAAAACGCCCGGCCACGGCGTGAAGGCGCGGAGCCGGCGCGCGATTTCGGCCGCGGGGAGCGTCCAGTCGATTTCGCCGTCGGTCCGGCGGATCGCGCGGCAGTACGTCGGCTCCCCTTCCTGCGGGCGCGCGACGAGTTTTCCCGAAGCGATGCCGAGGATCGTTTCGACGAGAAGATCCGCGCCGGCGGCCGACAGCCGAGGAGCGAGCGTCGCCGCGGTGTCTTCGGGAAGAACGGGGATCTCGCGGACGAGGTAGACCGGCCCCTCGTCGAGCCCTTCCGTCATCCGCATCGTCGAGACGCCGGTCGTCCGGTCGCCGGCGAGGATCGCCGCCTGGACGGGCGACGCGCCGCGATGCCGCGGCAGGAGGGAGCCGTGGACGTTGACGCACCCGAGCCGCGGAATGGCGAGGATCTCGGGCGGCAGGATCTTCCCGTACGCGACGACGACGATCGCCTCCGGGCGTTCGGCGCGGAGACGTTCGAGAACGTCCGGCGAACCGCGCAGGCGTTCCGGCTGGAGGAGCGGGATTCCCCGGTCGCGCGCGACCCGGGCGACGGGCGGCGCGATGGGATCGGCGTGCCTCCCCGCCGGACGGTCCGGCTGGGTGACGGCGAGCGTGATCCGGAAACCCGGCTCGGCGGCGAGCCTCGCGAGCGACGGCACGGCGAATTCGGGGGTGCCGAAGAAGACAATGCGGAGGCGCCGAGTTGAAGCGGACGGGCCGCTTGACTCGGCGCGGCGGGAGGGATCGGCGGGATTCACGGCCGAGCCGAAGGCAGGGAGTCGCTCGGCCGGCGACGATCCACGGTCAGGCGTGCGCGGCGGCCGCCGTATCGGGCGACGCCTCTCCCGCCTGAGCCGCCTGCCACGGGACGGGAACGAGCCCGCTTTCGAGCCACTCCTCGTCCCCGGCCAGCACGCGCCGGGCGACGACGGACTTCCGCGCGTCGTCGTTGTCGGCGAGCGCGGCGAAACGGCTCGCGATCCGCCGTTCCGCGTTCCGGCAGAAGAGATCGGCGAGCTCGGCCGCCCGCGTCCCCTCCGCCGCGCCCGACCGGCGCAGCGCGTGGGCGCGGGAGACGGCCGCCGCCATCGCGAAGAGATCCGCGCCCACGTCGACGGCGCGGAAGAGGGTCGCCTGCTTCTTCTCGAGCTTGGGGCCGAACCGAACCATCGCGTGGAAGATCGCGCGGGCGAGCCGCCGCGCCGAGCGGTCGAGGAACCGCACGTGGCCGGCGAGCCGGCCGAATTCGGAGTACCGCGGCCACGCTCCCCAGCCGAGCCAGCGGGACGGGTACCACCATGCGTAGAACGCGACGATCCTCGGAAGCGCGGCGAGCTTCCGCCGCGCGGGAGCCTTCGGATCGGCGAGCGCTCCGGCGACGGAAAGGTGCGCGTCGAGCGCCTCGCGGGCGATGAAGAGCCGCATGATTTCCGACGATCCCTCGAAGATGAGGTTGATCCGGGAGTCGCGCATCATCCGCTCGACCGGGATCGCCGGCTCGCCCCGGGCGCGGAGCGAGTCCGCGGTCTCGTAGCCCCGCCCGCCGCGGATCTGGACCGTCTGGTCGACGATCTTCCACTGCTCCTCGGAGTTCCACATCTTCGCGACGGCCGCTTCCAGGCGGATGTCGCGTCCGCCCTCGTCCGCGATGCGATTGGTCAGCTCGACGATCGCCTCCATCGCGAAAGTCGTCGCCGCCATGTCCGCCAGGATCTGCCCGATCGCTTCGTGGCGGCCGATCGGCTGTCCCCATTGGACGCGCTCGGCCGCCCAGGTGCGGCAGATCTCGAGCGACCGCTTGGCTCCCGCCGCACACGAGGCGGGGAGCGTGAGGCGGCCGGTGTTCAGCGTCACGAGCGCGAGCTTCAGCCCGCGCCCTTCGGCGAGCAGGAGGTTCTCCTTCGGCACCCGCACGTTCGTGAACCGGATGACGCCGTTCTCGATCGCCTTCAACCCCATGAAGTGGCAGCGGCGGACGACCTCGACGCCCGGCCAATCCTTCTCGACGATGAAGGCCGAGATCTTCTTCGTGTCGGGATGGCGCGCCATCACGACGAAGAGCTCCGCGATCGTGCCGTTGGTCGTCCAGAGCTTTTCCCCGTTGACGACGTAGTCGCCCTCCGGCGTCCGCTCGGCCGTCGTCGCGAGGTTCGCCGGATCGGAGCCCACGTCCGGCTCGGTGAGCGCGAAGGCCGAGACGGCGCCGCGAGCGAGACGCGGCAGGTACTTTTTCTTCTGCGCTTCCGTCCCGAAGAGCTTGAGCGGCTGCGGCACGCCGATCGACTGGTGCGCCGAGAGGAGCGCGATCAGGTTCCCGTCGACGCTCGTGATGAGCTCGATCACGCGGGCGTACTCGAGCTGCGTGAAACCGAGACCGCCGTACTCCTTCGGGATCTTCATCCCGAAGGCGCCCATCCGCGCGAGCTCGTCGATCACGCGCTTCGGAATCTTGCCCTCGCGATCGATCGCGTCGGAGTCGACCTCCTCGAGCAGGAATCTCTCCATGCGGGCGTAGAACGCCCGGAATTCGGGGCGCTCCGGCGGGTCCGCCGGGAACGGGTGGACGAGGTCGAGCCGGAAGTTGCCGAGAAAGAGCTCCTTCAGGAAGGACGCGGAGCGCCACTCGGTCTCCCGAGCCTCCTCGGCGACCCGACGCGCTTCCGCTTCCGACGAGAATTTCCCCGATTTCCCGGCGTCGGGCATCGATCCTCCCCGCCGGAATTCTAGCAGTCGGGATGCCAAGGCACGTCGCGGAAACTGGCTCGGGGACCGCAGCGAGTGGCGGTTTCGCGGCTCGTCGAACGAGAGGTTCGACCGCGCCGCCGCGGGCCCCTCGCGGTGCGGAACCCTCCCGCATCGCAGACCTCCTCCGCCCGGTTGCTTCGCGGAGACTTTCCGCGATGCGAAGGGCCCCGGCAGCGCGACCCGAACTCGCGATCAACGCCGACGCCGAGAGCTTCGGGAGCGCCCTTCGCCAGACGAAAGGAATCCGGGAAACGTCGAGGCGCGCCTACCGCGCTTGCTGGTCGACGCCGTCGAAATAGTCGGCCGGAACCAATACCTCGCGCGGCTTCGAGCCCTTCTGCGGGCCGAGCAGCCCGTCCTTGTCCATCATGTCGATGAGCTTCCCGGCGCGCGAGAACCCGACGCCCATGCGCCGCTGGAGGAACGAGATCGACGCCATTCGCTCCTTGACGACGAGCCGCGCGGCTTCGTCGTAGAGCGGGTCCGACTCCTCCCCCTTGCCGCCCCCGACGCCGGCGATGCGCGCCTCCTCTTCGCGGTCCTTGGTGATCTCCTCGTCGAAGACGGGCTTCGCCTGTTTCTTCAGGAACTTCACGAGAGCGGCGGTCTCCTGGACGGAGATGAACGCGCCGTGGACGCGATGGAGGCGCGATGTGCCCGGTCCGAGGTAGAGCATGTCGCCGCGGCCGAGGAGCTTCTCGGCGCCGTTTCCGTCGAGCACGACGCGCGAATCGATCTTCGTCGCCACCTTGAACGCGATCCGCGACGGCAGGTTCGCCTTGATCACTCCGGTCAACACGTCCGTCGACGGCCGCTGGGTCGCGACGACGAGGTGGATGCCGACCGCGCGGGCCTTCTGGGCGATGCGGGCGATCGATTCTTCGACGTCCTTCGGGGCGGTCATCATGAGGTCCGCGAGCTCGTCGATGATGAGGACGATGTAGGGAAGGGGCGCGAGCTCCAGGTCCTCCGCCTCGTCGCCGAGGCGCGCCTTCACCTCCGCGACCGTCTGCTTGTCCTCGACGGCGCGGTTGTACTGGTCGATGTTGCGGACGTTCCCGACCTTCGAGAGGAGCTGGTAGCGCTCCTCCATCTGCGCGACCGCCCACTTCAGCGCGTTCGACGCCTTCTTCGGGTCGGTGACGATCGGCGTCAGCAGGTGCGGGATGTCGCGGTAGATCTCGAGCTCGACCATCTTCGGGTCGATCAGGATCAGCTTGACCTGCGCCGGCGTCGCCTTGAAGAGGAGCGACGTGATGATCGTGTTGATCCCGACCGATTTCCCGGAGCCGGTCGTGCCCGCGATGAGGAGATGCGGCATCGACTGGAGGTTCTGGACGACGGGCTCGCCGTGGATGTCCTTTCCGAGCGCGAGCGCCAGGAGCGAGCGCTCCGCCGCGAAGCGCTCCGACTCGATGACGTCGCGGAGAGCGATCAGGTCGCCCCCGTCGGGGTTGGGCACCTCGATCCCGACGGACGACCGTCCCGGGATCCGCTCGATCCGGATCGCTTCGGCCGAGAGCGCGAGGGCGAGGTCCTCGCTCATCGACATCACCTGCGTGACCTTGATCCCCGCCGCCGGCCGGAACTCGTAGGTCGTGACGACGGGGCCGGGATGGAACTCGACGACCTCTCCCTCGACTCCGAACTCGGCGCATTTCTCCGTGATCCGCCGGGCGATCTCCGGCAGCTGCTTCCGGTCGAACGATCCGACGGGGTCGTATTTCTGGAGGAGCGAGCTCTGCGGATAGAGGTATCCCCCCATCTCGATCGGGAGCGCCCGCTGCGGCGACGGCCTCTTCTTCTCGCGCGGCTTCTCCTTCTCCCGTCCCGGCGCGGGGGGCGCGGCCGGCGGAGGCGCCGCCACTTTCCGGATCGAGAACTTCCCTTCCCCTTCGAGCTTGCGGACCTTCACCGGCCCGCGCTCTTCGCCGAAAGCGGCGTCGTCCACCGGCTCTTCCTGCCGGGATTTCTCGATGTGCTTCTGGACGACGATCCGCTTCAGGCGCTCCTTCATCTGCCGTTCGCGCCGCCGGGTGAACCCGAGCCGGAAACGGCCGAACAGGGCGATCGCCCTCAGCTTCAGGTGGAAGAGCGCCTCGCCGAGCGAGACCTGCGTCGAGAGGGGGATCGAGAGGAGGAAGACCGCCGACAGCAGGATGATCGAGCCCGGAGTGTTGAAGCGCGCCCGCACGAATCCGGCGATGCCGCTCCCGAGAAGCCCTCCCGAGTGGAGGGTTTCGCCCCGGAAATCGCGATCGCCGAGGACGATCGCCAGGAGCGCGGGAAGGGAGAGCGCGAGGAGCAGGATCCCGACCGCTTTCGTTCCCGGGTTGACGAAGCGTTTCGCGGAGAACCGCTGCACGCCCCACGCGGCGAGCCCCGCGACGAGGAGCCACGCGCTCAGTCCGAAGACGGCGAGGAGCACGGTCGACCACATCGCGCCGAATCCGCCGATCCAGTTCGCGGCGCGCGCATTCTCGCCCGACGTGCTCGAGAAGAACGGGACCGGGTCCTGCGGCGAGTGCGAAAAGAGCGCGAGCGCGGTCAGGAGCGCGGCGACGACGAGCAGCAGCCCGAGCGCCTCGTCCGCATAGCGGCGGGACCTCTCACTCACGGCGGAGGCCCGTCCGCGCCCGGAGCGAGTCACGCATTTCGGCCGCCGAAGAACAGGAGCAGCGCCGCGCCGAACAGGGCGCAGTAGATCGCGAAATAGTGGACTCGCCGATCCGAAACGATCCTGATCATCCAGGCAATGGTCAGATAGCCGACGACCCCGGCGACCGCCGCGCCGATGACGTATTTTACGAAATCGCCCGTCTCGAAGAAAGCGAGCCCGTAGCGCCGGAACGCGCCGTAGTTCTCGACGAACGCGGCGCCCGCGATCCCGGGAATCGCGAGGAGGAACGCGAAATCCGCGGCCCACGGGCCGGAGCATCCGAGGAGCAGCGCCGCGGCGATGGTCGATCCGGAACGGGAGAGCCCGGGCAGGACGGCGATCCCCTGGAATGCGCCGATGGCCGCCGCCTGCGCGAACGTCATGGAATCGCGGCCGGTCGTCCCCCGCCGCCGGAGCGCCGAGACCGCGAGGAGGAGAGCGGTGCCGAGTTCCGCGGCCCCGACGGCCGCCAGGTTCCGGAACGCGCCTTCGACGGTCTTCTTCAGGAGCAGCCCGACGATCGCCGTCGGGATCGTGGCGACCACGATGAGGAGCACGAGCCTCCATCCGCGGCGGCGATCGCCGGGATCGCGGGACGCCACGAGACGCGCCTCCTCGGCGATGAGCCCTCGGTAATACACGAAAAGCGCGACGAGCGTCCCGACGTGGAGCATCACGTCGAAGAGCACGCCGACCTGGCGAAAGCCCGGGACGACGTTCTGGACGAACGCCAGATGCCCCGAGGACGAAACGGGCAGGAACTCGGTCAGTCCCTGCACGACGCCGAGCAGGATCGCGAGGAAAATCGGCATGGGATCGACGGATGGTAACACGCGGGCGGCCGCGGCGGCCCGCTCCCGGGCGGTCCGATCAGCTCGGCGGGACGACGACGACGACGAGGGGGCGCACGCTCCAGCCGCGGCGGCAGGCGCGCCGGACGGCCGCCGTCGCCTCGCGGCGAATCCATTCCCGGTCCCCCGCTTCGCCGCGCGAGGCGCGCTCGAGCGCGGATTCGATCTCCGCGGCGATGTCCGCGTCGGCGTCCGGAGGAAGCGCCGCGCCGCGGGTCGCGATCTCGACGACGCGCCGCGTCGCGGGCGACACCGAGACGAGAACCACTCCGGCGGCCGCGAGCTGCCGCCGGTCGCGCAGCGTCTCCTCCCCGATCTCCGCCGAGGCTCCCGTATCGAGCGAGAGGGCGCGCGCCGGCCGGGCTCCCCGCGCGACGCGGAAGTCGTCCCCGACGGAGAGGGCATCCCCGTTTTCCAGGACGAAGACGCGGTCCGCGGGGACGCCCGCCCGCCGCGCGACGCCGGCGCACTCCTCGAGCGCCTCGCGGCGGCCGTGCACGGGGAGAACGGCCCGGGGAGCGAGCGCCGCGACGACCTGTTCGAGGTCGCCGGCATAGGCGTGCCCCGAAACGTGGGCGGCGTCCCGGACGACGACCGCGCCGCCGCGCAGGAAATCGTCGACGATCCGCGCGACCGCCGCCTCGCGCCCCGGAATCGTCCGCGCCGAGAAGAGGACGCGGTCTCCCCGCGAGAAGAGGAGATCGGGCAGCGCGCCGGCGGAGAGGCGGGCGAGCGCGGAGTTCGGCTCCCCCTGCGACCCGGCGCAGAGCACGAAGGTCCTTCGCGCCGGAAGACCGGCGAGCGCTTCCCGGCCGACGACCGCGCCCGCCGGCAGCGACAGGTACCCGTGGCGCTCGGCGAGCTCGGCGATCTCCGCCATGCTCCGCCCCACGATCGCGATCTTCCGTCCCGCCTCGCGCGCGGCCGCCGCCGCGGCGCCGATCCGCGCGACGTGGCTCGAGAACGTCGTGAGGATCAGCCGACCGGCTCCGTCCTCGGCGACGAGACGCCCCAGCGCCTCCCGCGCCTCGCGCTCCGACGGGCAGCACCCTTCCCGCCCCGCGTTCGTCGAATCGAGGAGCAGCAGGTCGCACCCTCCCGCGCGCGCCGCGATCGCGTCGAGGTCCGTCCCTTCCCCGAAGGGAGAGTCGGGATCGAACTTGAAGTCGCCGGTGTGGAAGATCTTCCGCCCGGCGACCTCGACGAGGAGCGCCGCCGACTGCGGGACGGAATGCGAGACGGGAAAGAAGGTCACCCGGAAGTCTCCCGCCTCGATCGGCTCCCGCCACGCGACGCCGCGCAGGTCGACCGGCGAACCCTCCTCCGCGGCCCGCCGGTCGGCGAGCGCGGCCGTGAACGGCGTGGCGTAGACCGGGGCATCGACGTGACGGCGCAGAT